>JAQYBF010000115.1 GCA_029338875.1 Lachnospiraceae bacterium | reverse complement strand
AAGGAGGAAAAGTCATGCTTACCGTTTTGACAGGCCGGCAGATGCAGGACGCAGACCGGCAGATGACAGAAAAGTTCGGAATCCCGTCGGAGCTTCTGATGGAGAGAGCCGCCCTGGCAGTGACAGAGGAATTAAAAAAGCATTATCCCTCTGCCAGAAAGATCGGTGTCTTCTCCGGCCTCGGAAATAATGGTGCGGACGGAATTGCTGCTGCAAGAATCCTGGCTCTGGAGGGCTTTGACTGCAGGGTCTATATTTCCGGGAATATTGAAGAGAAAAAGGGGACAGGCCTGGTCTATCTCCAGTATCAGATGGCGAAGAATGTCGGCGTCATCTTTGTGGACCAAATGGCAGATCTGTCCGGCTGTGACGTAGTCCTGGATGCCGTTTTCGGAACCGGTCTTTCACGGCCGATCGAAGGGGATCTGGTCAATGCCTTTCACGCTTTTCAGGATCTGAAGCTTCCCATTATTGCGGTCGATATTCCAAGCGGGGTCTCCTCCACGGATGGAAGAGTGCTCGGAACAGCCATCCGGGCGGATCTGACTGTGACCTTTGCCTATTTAAAGGCCGGCCTTCTTCTCTTCCCCGGAAAGGATTACTGCGGAGAAGTGGTTTTAAGAGATGTCGGCATAAGAAGGCCCATAGAAGAGGATCAGAAGGCCGGCCGGAAGGTCCTCGAGGATTCCGATCTGGACGAATTCAAGCCCCGGCGCTTTGCCGGTTCCAATAAGGGAAGCTACGGCCATGTCCTGGTCATCGCAGGATCCTACTGTATGGCCGGTGCCGCCTGCTTCGCAGCAAAGGCAGCCCTGCTTTCCGGAGCCGGACTGGTCAAGGTCCTGACCGATGAGAGAAACAGGGAGATCATTCAGAGTCAGCTGCCGGAAGCCCTGCTTTCTGTCTATGGGACCAGACTCAACAAGCAGGAGATTGAACGGGACCTGTCCTGGGCGAATGTGGTTCTGATCGGACCGGGACTGGGCCAGACCAGCCTGTCCCGACAGATTTTCCGTCTGGTCATGGAGGAAATACAGACCCCTATGGTCATGGATGCCGATGCCCTGAATCTTCTGTCCGAGGATGTCAGCCTTCTGCAGAGACCCCATCTGGATCTTGTGATTACGCCGCATATTGCGGAGATGGCAAGACTGAAGAAGGTCAGTCCATCCTATGTCAGCGAGCACATGATTTCTCTGGCAGAGGAATTTGCCAATGACTATCAGGTGACCGTTGTGCTGAAAAATGCCGCCAGCCTAACGGCTGTTCCCTTTTCCAATACCTTCATCAACCGGACCGGAAATAACGGCATGTCTACCGGTGGAAGCGGAGATGTCCTGGCCGGGCTCACCGCCGGCCTTATGGCCCAGCATCTTCCGTCCGAGAAGGCCGCGCCTCTGGCTGTCTATCTGCATGGAAAGGCCGGAGATCTTGCCAGGGACAGATACGGTGTCTATGCCATGGGCCCCAGGGAGATCCTAAGCGAGATCCACGAGGTTCTGGCCTAGAAAAAGCTTTTGAATCTGACCGGCAGGGTCTCTCACAGGACCTGAGAGCTTCTTGACTGTATCCATGAGATATTAGTATAATTAGAAGTCAGAATTTTGTATAAAATAAGTTTTTGATTCAGTATGAATCATAAGAGGATTTTCAGGACTTCTGAAGTCATAATGATCTGATTTTCATCTTCTGATTCAAAGAGTTAAAGGAGTTATTCATGGATTATAATCGTGTCTGGGCAGAGATCAATCTGGACAATATCAGGGATAATCTGGAAGCCATGCATCAGAATCTTCCGAAAGAGACGAAGATCATGGCAGTCGTGAAAACCGATGCCTACGGTCATGGGGCCGTGGAAATCGCACATATGCTGGAGTCTGTAGATTATGTATTCGGCTATGCTGCAGCTACTGTAGATGAAGCTATGGAGCTTCGAAAACACCGTATAAAGAAACCCATTCTGGTTCTTGGCTTTACCTTCCCGGAAGAATATTCTCTGATGATCGAGAACGATATCCGGCCGACCATTTTCCGATATGATATGGCAAAGGAATTTTCCGATGCCGCAGTGGCTCTGAATAAAACGGCGCCTGTGCATATCAAGATTGATACCGGCATGGGACGGATCGGCTTCCTTGCAAATGAAGCTTCGGTAGAAGAGATCAAAAAGATCTCCAAACTTCCGAACATTGAATTCGAAGGCATCTTCACCCATTTTGCCCGTTCGGATGAGAAGGATAAATCCCATGCAGAAGAGCAGCTTCGTCTTTTCAATCAGATGATTGATGCGCTTTCAAAAGACGGTGTTCATTTTCAGATTCATCACTGCGCCAACAGTGCAGCCATTCTGGAACTTCCGGATGCCAGCATGGATATGGTCCGGGCCGGTATTACCCTGTACGGACTCTGGCCCTCGGAAGAGATGAACCGCTCTTTCCCTCTGAAGCCGGCCCTGTCTCTTTACAGCCGGATCGTTCATATCAAGGAACTTCCCGCAGGCTGTCCGGTCAGCTACGGCGGGACCTTTGTCACAAAGGCACCGACAAGGGTTGCGACCATCCCTGTCGGCTACGGTGACGGCTATTCCCGCGGCTTAAGCAATCGAGGCTTTGTCCTGATTCATGGAAAGAAGGCTCCGATTCTGGGCCGTGTCTGCATGGACCAGATGATGGTTGATGTGACTTCCATTCCGGAAGCCAAGCTTATGGACAAGGTAACCCTGGTCGGAAGAGACGAGGATCAGGCCATCAGCCTGGAAGAGCTGGGAGACCTGTCCGGCCGCTTCAATTATGAGTTTGCCTGCTGTCTCGGCAACCGGATTCCGCGAATCTATTACCTGAATGGAAAAGAAGTCGCTAGAAAGCACTACTTCGAATGATCGAATCAATTTTGATTTTATGCCTGATCCTTCTCTGCTTTCTGACCTTTTCTGTCTCTTCCTATTACTTTTCTCTTTTAAACATCGCTGATCCCGGAGAAAAGGAAGGAGAGGAGCAGTCGGACCGGCAGAAGAGAATCTGGCAGAGGGCAAAAAAGGATCATGAAAATACCGAGGCCTGCCGGAGGGTTCTGCTTCTGGTCTGTCTCCTGAACTCATTTCTTGCCGAGAGTATCCTTCTCTATCTGTCCGGCCTTCTGTCGGGCAGGAGACAGGGAGAGATCTTTATGACCTTTCTTCTCCTCTGCCTGGCCATGGTTATTTATATTCTGTTTTTTATCTACTTTCCTTACTATGTCTTCAGTGTGAGAAGCAGAAGCGGTATCCTGGCCTTTCAGGGAATTTTTCTTTTCTGTAAGATCATTCTCTTTCCTCTTTACGGTCTGACCAGTCTCTTTGCCAAGGGTCTGTCTCTGCCTTTCCGAGGAAAAAATGCAGATGATCCGGACGAGGTCACCGAGGAAGAAATTCTTTCCATGGTCAACGAGGGAAATGAGAGCGGATCCATTCTCTCCAGTGAAGCTGCCATGGTAGAGAATATTTTCAAGCTGGATGACAAGTGCGTCAAGGACATCATGGTGCACCGAAGCGACATCACCGCCATGGACGGGAATACCAGTCTGAAGGACGCCATACATTTCTTCCAGGACGTCCACTTCTCCCGGATTCCGGTCTATCTCGAATCCCTCGACAATATCATCGGTATCATTCATATCAAGGATATCTTGGAATATACGCTTCAGCAGGATCGGTTTTCCGAGAAGATCCGGGACATGGATGAGCTTCTTCGGCCGGCGGAGACGGTACCGGAAACCCACGGCATCTATACGCTTTTTACAACCATGCAGCTGGAGAAAACCCATATGGCCATCGTCGTGGATGAATACGGACAGACCAGCGGCCTGGTTTCCATGGAGGATATTCTCGAGGAGATCGTCGGGAATATTCAGGATGAGCACGATGAGGAGCCCAATAAGGTCCAGGTCGTCAATGCCAAGGAATATAAAATGGACGGCATGACACCGATTGAAGAGGTTTCCGAGACTCTGGGCACGGATCTTACGGATCCGGACAGCGAGATTGATACCTTAAACGGCTTTCTGGTAAACAAGATCCGGCATGTGCCGAAGGATCACGCGCCCTTTACCGTGAGTGCCTGCGGCTTTGATTTCCATGTCCAGGATGTGGAGAATCATGTCATAAAGGATGTGATTGTCGAGCCGGCTTCTGCTTCCGCGCCAGTGCTTGATTCTCACAGCCCTCAGGAATCTGATCACAGCCCAAGTTAAGCGGCTATTGCCTTGAATCTCTTAGTTAATAATGCTAAAATTTTTATGAATTTAATTGTTAGGAAGGAATTTTAAAAAATGTCAGGACATTCAAAATTTGCAAACATCAAGCATAAGAAGGAAAAGAACGATGCTGCCAAGGGCAAGAGCTTTACCATCATCGGACGTCTGATCGCCGTTGCCGTCAAGGAAGGTGGTCCGGATCCGGACAACAATTCCAAGCTTCGTGATGTCATTGCAAAAGCAAAGGCTGCAAATATGCCGAATGATACGATCGAGCGTGGTATTAAGAAGGCTGCCGGAGATGCAGATTCCGTAAACTACGAATCCGCAACCTATGAAGGATATGGCCCCGGCGGTACCGCAATCATCGTAGAGACTCTGACCGATAACAGAAACCGTACCGCTTCCAATGTCAGAAGTGCCTTCACCAAGGGCCACGGCAGCATCGGAACCCAGGGATGCGTTTCCTATATGTTTGATAAGAAGGGTCAGATCCTGGTTTCCAAGGAAGACTGCGATCTGTCTTCTGACGATCTGATGATGATGGCATTGGATGCAGGTGCCGATGATTTCCAGGAGAACGAGGACGGCTATGAGATTCTGACCGATCCGGATGATTTCTCCTCTGTAAGAGAAGCCCTGGAGAAGGACAATATTCCCATGGCAGAGGCCGAGGTTACCATGATTCCTCAGACCTATGTCACTCTGACCGATGAAGAGGACATCAAGTGCATCCGCAGAATTCTGGATCTTCTGGATGAGGACGATGATGTACAGAATGTATACCATAACTGGGATGAGCCGGACGAGGAGTAATTTATAACAGATCGTGATTCCGGATAAAATCTGAATCCAATAAGGACTTTCTGTTTTGACTTCTAGGGGGTAGCCAATGAAAAAGATTCTTTTTGCTGCAAGTGAATGTGTACCTTTTGTAAAGACCGGCGGTCTGGCAGACGTTGTCGGTGCACTTCCCAAGGAATTTGATCCCAATGTATGGGATGTCCGTGTAGTCCTGCCTGACTACACCTGTATTCCTCCTCAGTACAGAGACCAGTTCGAATATGTGACTCATTTCAATATGAGCTGCGGTCCCTATATCGGCGAGAAATATGTCGGTGTCATGCAGTACAAGTATCTGGGTATCACCTATTATTTCATTGATAATCTGGATTACTTCGAATGCTTCTATCCCTACAGCGAGACCAGAAGAGATATGGAACGCTTTACATTTTTCGATAAAGCGGTTCTGTCCATTCTTCCGGTCATTGGCTTCAAGCCGGACCTGATTCACTGCCATGACTGGCAGACCGGTCTGATTCCGGTCTATCTGAAGACAGAATTCCAGGCCAATCCCTTCTTCTGGGGAATCAAGACCATCATGACCATCCACAACCTGAAATTCCAGGGTGTATGGGATGTGAAGACCCTTCAGGGACTTTCAGGACTGCCCATGGATCTCTTTACTCCGGACAAGCTGGAATTCAACAAGTGCGGAAATATGCTGAAGGGCGGTCTGGTTTACGCAGACTACATTACAACCGTTTCCAATACCTATGCAGAGGAGATTCAGAATCCCTATTACGGCGAGGGCCTGGATGGACTTCTTTCTTCCCGGCACTTTGACATGCAGGGCATTGTCAACGGCATTGACTATGATTCCTATGATCCGGCCAAGGATCCGGCCCTCTACAAGAATTATGATGCGTCGAATTTCCGCCGCTACAAGAAGGTCAACAAGGAAAAGCTCCAGGAACAGCTGGGACTTACCGTGGATACCAGAAAGTATATGATCGGCCTGATTTCCCGTCTGACCGACCAGAAGGGCCTGGATCTGGTCAACTACTGTATCGAGGGCATTGCAGATGACAATACCCAGCTGGTAGTCATCGGAACCGGCGAATCCCAGTACGAGAACATGTTCCGTCATTATGCATGGAAATATCCGGACCGGATTTCCGCCAACATCTGCTATTCCGAAGACCTGGCCAGAAAGCTCTATGCCGCTGCGGACGCCTTCCTCATGCCGTCCCGCTTCGAGCCCTGCGGCCTGACCCAGCTGATTTCCTTCCGCTATGGTACCGTGCCGATCGTACGTGAGACCGGCGGTCTGAAGGATACGGTGGTTCCCTTCAATGAATATGAGCATACCGGCGACGGCTTCTCCTTTGCCAACTACAACGGAGATGAGCTTCTGAACACGGTCAACTATTCCAAGTTTGTTTTCTTTGAAAAGAAGACCGACTGGAACAAGATGGTAGACCGGGGCATGGCCAAGGACTATTCGTGGAAGCATCAGAAGCAGAAGTACGAAGAGCTTTATCATTATCTGATCGGTTAATTCCAATAGAAACAGAAGCTGCTGCAGATCCTGATTTTTTCGGGACCTGCAGCAGTTTTTTTATACAAGATATTTGAATCGGAATCATGGAAGAAAACTATATTTTGTTGTCTTCCGGTAATTTGAAAGAGATGCGAAATATGCTATGATAATATGGTTTGATAGGAATACCAGCGGATTGCATGAAACTGCTGGCAATGAATTAGAATCTGAGAAGATCGTTCTTGGAACAGAGTATATAGAGAAGGATTATGGCGGAAGAGAAGACCAGAAAAAAAAGCAGCACAGGGCGTAAGACTTCAAATCGAACCCGGAGTCAGGCATCCACAGGGAGAAAGTCTGCCTCGAGAACTGCTTCCGCATCTTCCACCAGACGCGCGACTTCGAGAAAGAGGTCAGCGGAAGAGAAGAAGCAGAAGGAATTCATGGTCGATATTTATCTGCTCCTCTTTCTTCTGGTCACGATTCTTCTTTTCCTCGGAAATCTGGGACTGGGAGGAGCCTTCGGAAAGACGGTCTGCGGCTTCTTCTTCGGGCTGTTCGGCCTGATCAACTACCTTCTGCCGCCGGGCCTCTGTATCGGCGCCTTCTATTTTGTTTCCAATAAGAATGATGCCTACGCCTTGCGGAAGCTGATCTATGCTGCTTTCTTTGCCTGGTTTCTTATGATGTTTATCGAGCTTCTCACCCATGGAGAGCCGGCCCTGTCCATTACGGACGCCTTCTATTACAGCAGGGACAATCATAAGGGAGGCGGCCTTTTCGGAGGCATTCTGTCTTCCTTCTTCCAGACTGCCTTCGGCTATGTCGGTGCCTATGCGGTTGATATCATCTGTCTTCTCCTTTTCCTGGTCCTTATGACAGAGCGCTCTGGTGTTCGGAAACTTCAGGAGGAGAAAAGAAAGCACGATGCCCGGGTGGAAGAGCGTAAGGCTGCCGGCCCGGATATCATGATTGAATCTCCCGAAAGACAGGCCAGAAGGAAGCGGCAGGCGGATTCAGAGGATGCCAGAACAAATGTCCGGCCCTTTGTCAAGGCTCCGGGCCGACAGAAGACCAGAATTTCGAATGGCGAAAAGATTGAAAACGGAGACAGTAAGCTCCGTCAGGACCGGAAGATCCAGGGAGTCTCTCTGAATACAGAAATTCCTCAGGATGCTGTAACCCCGCTCAGCTTCGGAGAAAATTCGGATGTCAAAAATCCGGTCAGTATGGAAGTCAATTCCAAAGAAGTTGAAATTCAGAGCGTCGACAGCTACAAACTGAAGTCCGGCCAGGAAGAGAAGCTGGAGCAGGCTGCTCCGAGGATTCATTCTGAATTTCAGCCGGAGAACGGGGCAGGTCCTGAACCGCATGCTTCTGTCGGAGCAGGCGATTTCTCTGATGCGGATCACTCAGATCAGGCTTATCATAATGGAGCTTTTGATCCCTCTGAAGAAAGAGCTCGTACCAGGAAATCCCTGGATCCCCTGCTTGAACGGGCAGAGGAAGATCAGAAACTCCAGGCCGAAGAGTCGGCTGGAGCAGATGCAGGTGATCGCAGTACCTTGAATGGAAAGAGTGCATATTCTTCAAAATCAGAAGATTCTGCAGCTGGAAGCTCGGCTTCTTCAGTCAGTCATTCTTCCGGCTCTGCAGAAGCTTCCGCAAATAACAGCAGAACAGGGGCAAAGACAGAAGCAGCTTCTGAGAACAAGCCCTATATTTATCCGCCGGCCAGTCTTTTAAATCCGGTTAAAAAGCAAAGCAGAGAGGATGATGCCGTCCTTCACGGCACAGCCATGAAGCTGGTCGAAACCCTGAAGAATTTCGGCATCAATGTGACCGTAACCGATATCAGCCGCGGACCTGCCGTCACCCGTTATGAGCTTCAGCCCGAAATGGGTGTCAAAGTCTCCCGGATCGTTAACCTCCAGGACGATATCAAGATGAACCTGGCGGCCACCGATATTCGGATTGAGGCGCCGATTCCCGGAAAGGCGGCCATCGGAATCGAGGTTCCCAACAAGGAGCCTTCCATGGTTCCCTTCCGTGAAATTGTAGAGACTCCGGAATTTAAAAATGCGAAATCGAAGATCGCCTTTGCGGTCGGCCGTGATATCGCCGGCAAGGTCGTTATTTCCGACATTGCCAAGATGCCTCACCTCCTGATCGCCGGCGCCACCGGTTCCGGTAAGTCAGTCTGCATCAATACCATCATTATGAGTATTCTCTACCGGGCCACTCCGGATGAGGTAAAATTCATCATGATCGACCCCAAGGTAGTCGAGCTTTCGGTTTACAACGGCATTCCCCATCTCCTGATTCCGGTAGTGACCGATCCGAAGAAGGCATCCGCCGCTCTCCAGTGGGCTGTTAACGAGATGACCCTCCGTTACAAGAAATTTGCCGACACCCATGTCCGTGACATGAAGGGCTACAACAGTAAGATTCATGACGGACAGATGACCGTCTACAATGAAAACGGCGAGGAAGAAGTGATCCCGGCTCAGAAGATGCCTCAGCTGGTCGTTATTGTCGACGAGCTGGCAGATCTCATGATGGTGGCTTCAAAAGAGGTCGAGGAATCTATCTGCCGTCTGGCCCAGCTGGCCCGGGCAGCCGGTATTCACCTGATTATTGCTACCCAGCGGCCCTCGGTCAATGTCATCACCGGCCTGATCAAGGCCAATATGCCGAGCCGGATTGCCTTTTCCGTAACCTCCGGCGTGGATTCGAGAACCATTCTCGATATGACCGGTGCCGAAAAACTCCTTGGAAAGGGCGATATGCTCTATTATCCCCAGGGTCTGTCCAAGCCCATCCGGGTCCAGGGCTGCTTTGTCTCCGATGAAGAGGTCGGAAAGGTCGTTCACTTCCTGAAGAGCAATAACGAAAGCCAGGGTTATGACCCGGCCATCCAGGAAGAGATGCAGAAGGCCGAAAACGACGGCTATCAGTCGATTGACGGAAACGGCGGCGGTTTTAATAATGACCGGGATGAATACTTTGAAGATGCGGCAAGGCTTGTGATTGAGAAGGAGAAGGGCTCGATCGGCATGCTGCAGCGGAATTTCAAGATCGGTTTCAACCGTGCCGCACGAATTATGGATCAGCTGGAAGACTTCGGCGTGGTCGGTCCCGAAGAAGGGACCAAGCCCAGAAGGATTCTGTTGACAATAGAAGAGTTTAATCAGCTTCTGGCACAGGAAGCCTCCTGAATCAGGAGGAATCAGATCTCCGCAAATCAGAGATTCATGACATGATTCAGAGGACTCCAAGGCAGAAGGCCTCGGATTTCTGATCCGGGCCCTCACAGGGAAAGAGAGAAAGAGGAGAGAACGATGAAAACAGATATTGAAATCGCACAGGAAACAAAAATGGAACCCATCTGGAAGGTTGCCGAAAGTCTTGGCATGACCATGGATGATCTGGATCTCTATGGCAAGTATAAGGCCAAGCTGTCCGAGGACTTCTTAAAGAAGCTTGAGGACCGGCCCGATGGAAAGCTGGTTCTGGTCACCGCCATCAACCCGACCCCTGCCGGAGAAGGAAAGACTACCACATCCATCGGCCTTGGTGAGGCCTTCTATAAGCTCGGTAAGAAGGCAGTTCTTGCCTTAAGAGAACCTTCCCTAGGACCCTGCTTCGGTATCAAGGGCGGTGCAGCCGGCGGAGGATATGCCCAGGTCGTTCCCATGGAAGACTTAAACCTCCATTTTACCGGTGATTTCCACGCCATCACATCAGCCAACAACCTTCTCTCCGCCATGCTTGACAACCATATTCAGCAGGGCAATGCTCTCGGCATTGATCCCCGCCGCGTTGTATGGAAGCGCTGCATGGACATGAATGACCGTGTCCTCCGGAATATCGTAGTCGGACTTGGTGCCAAGGCTGACGGCATGGTCCGTGAGGATCATTTCCAGATCACCGTTGCATCCGAGATCATGGCGATCCTCTGCCTGGCTGACGATCTCCACGATCTGAAGGAGCGTCTGTCCCGCATTATCGTAGCCTACAACTTCCAGGGCGACCCCGTCACTGCCAAGGATCTCCATGCGGTCGGCGCCATGGCAGCCCTTCTTAAGGATGCCATCCGTCCCAACCTGATCCAGACTCTGGAGCATACTCCTGCCATCGTTCACGGCGGACCTTTCGCAAATATAGCCCATGGCTGTAACAGTGTCAAAGCCACCAAGGCTGCCCTGAAATTAGGTGATATCGCCATCACAGAGGCCGGCTTCGGTGCTGACCTCGGTGCCGAAAAGTTTTTCGATATCAAGTGCCGGATGGCCGGTCTGAAGCCCGATTGTGCCGTCCTTGTAGCCACCGTCCGTTCGCTCAAATATAACGGCGGCGTCCCCAAGGATCAGCTGACCGAACCCAATATGGATGCTCTGAAGAAGGGTATCGTAAACCTGGAAAAGCATATCGAGAACCTGCATAAATTCGGCGTACCGGTTGTCGTTACCTTAAATTCCTTCATTACAGATACCGAAGAGGAGACCGCCTTCATCGAAAACTTCTGTAAAGAAAGAAACTGCGAATTTGCCCTGAGCCGTGTCTGGGAGAAGGGCGGAGAAGGCGGAATCGAGCTGGCAGAGAAGGTCTTAAAGACCCTGGACGAGAAGGAAAGCCATTTTGCTCCAATCTACAGTGACGATCTCCCTCTGGACGAAAAGATCCGGACCATTGCCCGGGAAATCTACGGAGCAAAGGACGTGGAATTCTCCAAGCCCGCTGCCAGAGAAATCAAGCATCTGACCGAGCTTGGCATGGGATCCTTCCCGGTCTGCATTGCAAAGACTCAGTATTCCCTGTCCGATGATCCCAAGCTTCTCGGAAGACCGGAAGGCTTCACCCTGCATGTCAGAGAGATCTATCCCTCTGCCGGCGCCGGCTTTGTCGTAGCTGTAACCGGAAATATCATGACCATGCCAGGACTTCCCAAGGTACCGGCTGCCAACAATATCGATGTCACCGATGACGGACGGATTACAGGACTCTTCTGATTCAGACCGGGAATTATAAATATGAAACAGAAAAGAAAAAAAGACTAGAAAGATCTGCTATGAATAAAGAATTGACTGCCCATGAAAAGACAACAGGCTCTCCCGACTACAGTGACAAGCTGATCGACGGGAAAAAGATCTCCGCTGAAATCAAGGAAGAAGTAAGGCAGAAGGTCTCCGCACTGAAGGACAAGGGCCAGGAAGTTACCCTGGCTGTTGTCCTGGTCGGGAACGACTCCGCCTCCCAGGTCTATGTCCGAAATAAGGAAAAGGCCTGTGATTTTACAGGTATCCGTCCTCTGACCTACCGGCTTCCGGAAGACACCAAGGAAGAGGACCTGATCCAGCTGATTCAGGAACTGAATGAGAGAGAGGATGTTAACGGCATCCTGGTCCAGCTGCCTCTTCCCAGGCAGATCCACGAGGATCGTGTCTTAAATCTCATCCGTCCGGATAAGGATGTCGACGGCTTTCTTCCGGTCAGCGTCGGAAATCTGTCCATCGGACGGCCGGGATTTCAGTCCTGTACACCTCAGGGCATGATCGAATTATTAAAGCGGTCAGGCATTTCCATCGACGGAAAGCATGCGGTCATCGTCGGCCGGTCCAATATCGTCGGAAAGCCCATGGCCATGCTTCTTTTAAGAGAAAATGCCACGGTCACCGTCTGCCACTCCCATACCAGGAATCTGAGAGATCTGACCAGACAGGCCGATATCCTCGTTGCGGCAATCGGAAAGCCCAAGTTTTTCCATAAGGAAGACGTAAAGGAGGGAGCCGTTGTCCTGGATGTCGGCATGAACCGGGACGAAAACGGGAAGCTCTGCGGCGACTGCGATACCGAGGATCTTCTTCCTGTCGTTTCCAGGATTACTCCGGTTCCCGGCGGCGTCGGTCCTATGACCATAGCCATGCTGATGCGAAACTGCCTCTATTCCTTACGTCTGAAACAGGATCTGGCTGACTGATGGTCTGATTCATTTGAGATTTGATTCATTCGTAATTTGATTCATTAGAGATTTCATTCTTTAAGGATTTGATTGATTAAGGATTTGATTCATTGATGAAGAAATGTAAGAATTGCGGTGCCGATATACCGGATGATAAGGTCTACTGTCCCTTCTGCGGAACGCCCGTTCAGGTCGTTCCGGACTACAATATGCTGGACGATGAAGCCCTGTCTTCGATTATCCAGGAGGATTCCGAAGAACCCGGAAAAGGGCAGAAGCATGAGATTGATCCGGTGATCGCTCAGATTGCTCCGGAACTTTCCAATGTCCGACCTGCCGAAAAGAGGAAAAGCAGAAAAAAGATCCTTCTTCTGACGCTTCTTTCTGCCATTATTGCAGCCGGCCTTGGCATCGGTCTATATTTGAACTCCTACCAGTACGACATGGCCCGGGGGCAGAGGGCTCTGACGGACGGAAATCTGGAGACGGCCGAGACTGCCTTTTCAGAGGCGGTCGAGAAAAAGAAGAAGCAAGACGCCAAGAGTCTCTACTACCTGGGTCTGACCTACCAGAAGGAAAAGAAAACCAGCCAGGCAGAGGATGCCCTGAAAAAAGCCTTTTCCATTGATTCCGAAAATTCCGATATTCTTACTGCGCTTCTCAGGCTTTATTATGATGAGAATGACAATTCCTCCATCGAGGCCCTGAAGGACCAGGTCAGCGATTCAAAGCTTTCGGCACTGATCGACAGCTATCTCATTGAGGAGGTCAGGTTCTCGCTTGACGGCGGCGATTATTCGGATGATCAGACACTGAAGCTAAGCGGAGAGGGCGGAACCATTTATTATACCTTGAACGGGGAGAGCCCGACCAAGACCAACGGCATCCGCTATAAAGAGCCGATTGAGATTACGGACGGGGAGACCAGGGTTCGGGCGGTCATGATCAATTCGGATGGAAAAAGCGGGCCGGTCAGCGAAAAGACCTACCGGGTAA
Organism: Lachnospiraceae bacterium; assembly: GCA_029338875.1. Classification (GTDB taxonomy): domain Bacteria; phylum Bacillota; class Clostridia; order Lachnospirales; family Lachnospiraceae; genus Lachnocurva. The sequence goes on along the minus strand of JAQYBF010000115.1, from coordinate 30,549 downwards.
CCTATGAGGAGCCCTCCCAGCCCCAGGCAACACCGGACGGAGGAACCTACACGACGCCGGTTATGATCACTCTGACCGGAGACGAGGGCTGCAGACTCTACTATACCTGGGACGGATCAGATCCGACCTCTGCATCTAATGAGTATACGGAACCCATTGCCATGCCGGACGGCAACAATGTCCTTTCCGTTATCGCCGTTAATAAACACAACATGGTCAGCCGCATTCTCCGGCTGAATTACATTTATCTGCCGAGTCAGAATCAGAGTTAAAAAGAAAGTAACAGACAGGAATGAAAATCGAGAAAAACATGACCATCCCCCAGGAGCACTTAAGCAATCTCTTCGGGGAGCTGGACCGAAATATAAAGCAGATCGAAAATACCCTTCATGTAGATGTGGTCTACCGGGGAGATGAGGTACATATTACCGGAGAGCCAAACTGTGTCAATGCAGCCGAAAAGGTCCTGACTCAGCTGCTTCGGATCTCCATGACCCATACCGAAATCACCGCCCAGAATGTGGATTACGCCTTAAGCCTTACGGAAAAGGAACTGACGGCCTTCGCCGATGCGGCGGTTTCCGTGGATGATCTGATCTGCCACACCATTACCGGAAAGCCCGTCAAGCCCAAGACTCTGGGACAGAAAAAATATGTGGATGCCATTCGGAATCATATGATTGTCTTCGGAAGCGGCCCGGCCGGTACAGGAAAGACCTACCTGGCCATCGCCATGGCGGTGACGGCCTTCCAGAAGGAAGAGGTCCAGCGGATCATCCTCACAAGACCCGCGATCGAAGCAGGAGAGAAGCTGGGTTTCCTTCCCGGCGATCTCCAGCAGAAGATTGATCCCTATCTCCGCCCCCTCTATGATGCTCTCTATCAGATCATGGGCCAGGAAAGCTTCCAGAGAAATATGGAGAAGGGCCTGATTGAGGTCGCACCCCTGGCCTACATGAGAGGCCGGACCCTGGACAATTCCTTTATTATCCTGGATGAGGCTCAGAATACTACACCGGCTCAGATGAAGATGTTTCTGACCCGGATCGGCTTCGGCTCCAAGGTCGTTGTCACTGGAGATGCCTCACAGAAGGATCTGGCCCCCGGCACCAAATCCGGCCTGGATGTCGCCAAACGGGTCTTGAGCAAGGTGAAGGAAATCTCCTTCATCGATCTGACCGGAAAGGATGTGGTCCGTCATCCTCTGGTTCAGAAGATTGTCAATGCCTATGAGGAATATGAGAAAAAGACGGAGAGAAGGAGGTAGTATGACCATACGCTTTAGTGAAGAAGTGCCCGGGAATTTCCCTTTTGATCCCGAAAAAGTCGGGAAAGAAGTCATTCTCCAGGCCCTGAAAACCGAAGGCTTCCCCTATGAAGCCGAGGTGGATCTGACATTGACAAGTGATGCCATGATCCATGAATTAAACGAGCAGTTTCGAAAGATAGACCGGTCGACGGATGTGCTTTCTTTTCCTCTGATCGAATATCCGGCAGCAGGCGATTTTTCCAGACTCGAGGATGATCCGGATTCCTTTTCACCGGAGACCGGAGAGGCCATGCTTGGAGACATCGTGATCTCTGTCGAGCATGTCCACCGCCAGGCCGAAGAATACGGCCATTCCCTGAAACGGGAATATGCCTTTCTGATCTGCCACAGTATGCTGCATCTCATGGGCTATGACCATATCGAGGAAGAGGACCGGGTAAAGATGGAAGAAGAGCAGAGAAAGATCATGGCGGATCTCAATATCCTGCGGTCCGATGAGGATCCTAAGTAAAGTCTTAGATTCCGAACGAAAAAACGGATCAAATAAAACAGAAGAAATAAAAATCTGATGAAATAAAGATCAGATCGAATCAAATGAAAATCAAATGAATCTGTCAACATGTTAAAGTATGAACATTTTAAAGTATGAGGGAGAGAAAAATGACGGAACTTAAGGATCTGGGAGCCGAAGAGTCTTCCGGTAATAAAAGAGGGAAAAAAAGAAAACAGGGAACAGTCATTGCCCTGATCGTTCTGGCCCTGGTAATTGTATGTGCATCCATCGGCCTGATTCTGACCAGTCAGAAATCGGATCATAGGGCCAGTCAGTCGAAAAAGACGACGAAATCGGCTTCTGAAAAGACGGAGAAAGAAGAAACGCAGACCCCGGCCCAGCCGACCAGCATTCTGACCGGCCTTCCGGTTACAGAGGAACAGCGGAATACACGTCCTGTCGCTCTGATGATTGAAAACACCAAGGTGACCCAGCCCCAGTACGGCACCACCAAGGCCGCCGTGATCTATGAGGCACCGGCGGAGGGCGGTATCACCCGTCTCATGGGCGTTTTCGAGGATTATTCCGGCCTTGAGCGCTTTGGAAATGTACGTTCCTGCCGTCCCTACTTCGTGCAGATGGCAGCGGAGTACGATGCGGTCTATGTTCACTTCGGACAGAGTGAGCAGGGACAGGCAGAACTGGACAAGGGCTATGTCGATGAATTAAACGGTCTGTCCGGTATCGGCGGAACTGTATTCTACCGGACCCAGGACCGGAAGGCACCTCATAATGCCTATACCTCGACCAAGGGACTCCTGGCCGGCATGCAGGCAAAGAGTTTTGAAACGACCTATAAGGCGGACGAACACACCCATTTCCAGTTTGCTTCTGCCGATCAGCCTTCGGTTCCGGCCGGAGACGACTGTGCTGCGGTTCAGCTTTACTTCTATGACAATAAGCCTTATTTTGTTTATGATGCGGCAAGCGGCCAGTATAACCGTTTTGAGTTTGGCAGTCCCCAGATCGATGCTGCAGCCAATAATGCCCAGCTGACCGCCACCAATATTATTCTCCAGTTTACGCCGTCCTCCTACTATGATAACGAGCACTACCGGATGAAGATTGATCTGATCGGAAGCGGCAGCGGAAAGTTCCTGACCAAGGGAAAGATCATCGATATCACCTGGAAGAAAGACAGTGAAACCGGTATTACTCATTACTATGATGGAAATGGCAAGGAGATCGTCCTGAATCCCGGACGGACCTGGATCAGTATCGTTGAACAGAATGCCGAAGCCAAGAATACCTACTACAAGACCATCGATGAGTTCAATAACCGGTAAATTCCGGACCGATCCATTTGACATCGGAAGGATTTAACAACATAATTACGAACGGGAAAAATCATCGATTAAACAGTTATTTAAAAAGAATTGAGAAAAAAGAAGATGGCAGCAGCAGAAAATAAGAAAAGCAGTTCAAACTCGATATTGGTACAAGGATCGATTCTCGTAGTCACGTCCTTTGTCAGCCGCCTGATCGGCCTGTGCTACCGTTTTCCTCTGACACGAATCGTCGGAAAAGTCGGTATGGATTACTACGGAACCGCTTATTCCATCTACAGTATCCTTCTTGTTATCTCAACCTACAGTGTTCCGACTGCCATTTCCAAAATGATTTCCGAACGGGAAGCCGTCGGAGAGACGGAGAATGCCAAAAGAATCTTTAAAGGCTCCCTGATTCTGATGACAAGCGTCGGGCTTTTCATGTCCCTGCTTTTCTATTTCGGAGCGGATTTTCTGGCAGCAAGCGTTCAGACACCCATGGCTGCGTCAGCCTTAAGGGTTCTGGCTCCGGTTCTTCTGGTCACATCCATTGTCGGTGTCATCCGCGGATTTTTCCAGGGCTTTAACACCATGGTTCCGACCGCTGTCTCCCAGATTATTGAGCAGATTGCAAATGCCGTTGTCTCTGTCCTTGCCGCCTATGAGCTCTATCACTACGGCGATGAGGTCGAAACCCTTTTAAATCAGCCCCATATGTCGTCCGCCTACGGTGCGGCAGGCGGTACCCTGGGTACGGTTGTCGGCGCCATCGCAGCATTGATTTTCCTTCTTTTCCTTTTGGTTCCCTTCTTAAAGAGCCGGAACAGAAGAAAAGTCAGATCCAACCAGAGGATCGAGAGCAATCAGCAGATTCTCTATATCATGCTGGCTACGATTTTCCCCATGGTCTTAAATGCCATTGTCTACAACATCACCTCCGTTGCAGAGATGTATGTCTTTAAAAATATCGCTGTCGTTCAGAAATACAGTGCGACTCAGATTTCCCTCTGGTGGATGGCCTACAGCCAGGAATTCATTGTTGTGCAGAATCTGCCGGTTACCGTTGCCAATTCTCTGGCATCCCCTATTGTTCCTTCCCTGGCCGAATCCTATGCCCAGAAGGACCGGAAGGCTATCCGAAGCAAGATCAATTCCACGACCCGCTTCATTATGGCCATTGTTCTCCCGATCACAGTCGGCATGATGGTAATCTCCGGGCCCATTATTCAGCTTCTCTTCGGAGACGGCGATATCACATCGGCAAGGATTATGACGCTCGGTGCGCTCAGCGTTCCTTTCTATTCGCTGTCCTCCCTGTCAAGTTCCATGCTCCAGGGCATCAACAAGCTGAGGATTCCTGTCAAGGTCTCCCTGATCACGCTCTTCGCTCATATGGGACTTCTGACCTTCCTTCTTCTGGTTTTCCGGATGAATATCTTTGCCGTTGTCATTGCCTATATTTTCGACGGTTTCCTCATGGCCTTTCTCAATAATATTGCCGTGCGGAAATACACAAAGACCCGCTATCAGGTTGGAAAGACCTTCCTGATTCCCCTCTTTTCCTCAGTTGTCATGGGAGCCGCTGTTTTTGCCGCCTATCACATTCTCTTTGCTGTTCTCGGCAGAAATTCCATCGCCACTCTGGTTTCCATTCTTGTCGGAATCATTGTCTATGCAGCAGTCATTTTAAAGACCGGCGGAATCACTGAAAATGAGCTGAAGCGTCTTCCAAAAGGAAATTCCCTCTGCCGCCTGGCCAGAAGGATGCATCTCTTCCCGTAAGATGGAATGTGTGGAATTCCGGCAGAAGAGGTCTGCCTGAGAAACAGCCTGCGGCAGAAATTCTCTGTCTGAAAAATAGCCAGCGGCAGAAATTTTCTGCCTGAAGAAATCAGAAACCGGGAAAGGAGCTTAGATGAATCAAGGCACAGTTTGTGACACTCTGATTCTGGGCGGCGGCGCCGCAGGGCTCTACAGTGCTCTGACCGCTGTTCGGGCCGGACAGAGCGTAGTCCTGATCGAGAAAACCGAATATTTAGGGAAAAAGCTTTCCCTGACCGGAAACGGCCGCTGCAATTTCACGCATCAGACGGTTTCCGCCAGAGACTACCGGACCGATGATCCAGAGGCACTGGAGAAAAGTCTGAATCTCTACGGAGTCGAAGAGACTCTGCGGGATTTTTCCTCCCTGGGAATTTATCCGGTTTTAAAGAATGAGGGATATTATCCGGCTTCCTTCCAGGCCTCTGCCGTGGTCTCTCTTTTGACTGCAGAGCTTGAAAAAAAGGACAGAGGAGCCTGTACAATCCTTAGAAACCGCCAGGTCAAGGGCATTGAAAAGACAGAAAACGGATTCCGGGTCCGCCTCCTGGATCTGACGGCTAAGAACAGATCCAAAGCCACATCTGGGCTTTACGGCCGCCGGGTCATTATGGCCATGGGAGGCGCTTCCTATCCGAAAACCGGCTCCAACGGTGACGGCTATTACTATCTGAAAAAGTTAGGCCATTCTATTGATGAGCCTCTGCCGGCCCTGACACCCCTGAAGGTTGAAAATTACGATTCCGATCTTTTCGGGGTCCGCCAGTCCGGATCCTTCTGGCTGGAGTCTTCGGGGCAGAAGATTCTTTCCTCGTCCGGAGAACTTCAGTTTACGAAGACAGGCCTGTCAGGCATTGCTATTTTTCAGCTCAGTATGGAAGCGGTTCCTCTGATAAAAGAGGGAGAGAAGCCAAGGATCCACTGCGATTTCTTTCCGGATCTGACAGCAGAAGATCTGGCCCGGTATCTTCTAAGGCTGTGCGAAAATGCGGATCCGGACATGGATCTATCCATTTTATTATCCGGCCTCCTTCAAAAGTCTCTGTCAAACCATGTTCTGAAAAGACTGGGGCTGGGAAGGATAAAGGTCCGGGATCTATTCTCCGGGGAGATTACCTCTCAGGCATCTTCTCCGGGGAAATCTTCCTTGAAAACAGCTGCTGCAGAAGACCGGTCCAGAAAGAAATCACTTACAGCAGATATTGCAGAAGCTTTGAAGGATCTCACCTTTTCGATCAATGGCTATGAGAATTTTTCCCAGGCCCAGACGACCCGGGGAGGCGTTCTTCTGTCCGAGATTCACCCTGAAACCATGGAGTCCCGTCTCTGTCCCGGTCTCTATTTCGCAGGAGAAATTGTGAACGTCAACGGCTTCTGCGGAGGCTATAATCTGCAGTGGGCCTGGACCAGCGGCCATCTGGCAGGATTTGGAAAATCAAATGAAAAGAAAGTAAAATCATGATCGAAATACTGGAAGTAAAAATTCCCTTTCAAGACCTTTCTTCCGATCCGAAGAAGGATCTTCTGGGAATTCTGAAAAAAAAGCTTCATATCGAGCCATCGGAAATCAGAAGCTTCGACATCCTGAAGCGGTCCATCGATGCCCGGAAGAAGCCGGACCTGGTCTTCATTTATTCTCTGATTCTGGAGCTGGATTCAAAGAAAGAAGAAGCTCTGATCAGGCGTTACGGCGAAAAGAACAGGCGGGGCGGTATCCAGATCCGGGAATATAAGAGAATTGTCTATCAGATCAAGGTACCGGGGAAGAAGCCAGCTCTCCGGCCCGTCATCGTCGGCGCAGGACCCGCGGGCCTCTTTGCGGCTCTGGTCCTTTCGAGATGCGGCCTCTGCCCGATTCTGATCGAACGAGGAAATTCGATTGATCAGCGGTCTAAGGATGTGGAGAAATTCTTCGAAAGCGGAAAGCTGGACCCTGAATCGAACGTTCAGTTCGGAGAGGGCGGTGCCGGTGCCTTTTCCGACGGCAAGCTCAATACCCAGGTCCATGATCGGGAGGGAAGGAACCGCTTTGTCCTCGAAACCTTCGTGAAGGCCGGTGCAGATCCGGAAATCCTCTATGATCCGAAGCCCCATGTCGGAACCGATCAGCTGGTTTCTGTCGTGACCAATATTCGAAAAGAAATTCAGGCTCTCGGCGGCGAGGTCCGCTTCCGGACGCGTTTCATCGATTTTACAGAAAAGGACGGGGCTCTTGTCTCCATAAAGACAGCCCGCCGGATCTGTCCGTCTGAAAACGGCAGCGAAGCGCAGGAAATCATAGAAGAATTTCCCTGCAGCGATCTGATCCTTGCCATGGGGCACAGCGCCAGGGACACCTTCCATATGCTCTATGGAAAAAATCTTCCCATGAAGGCCAAGCAGTTTGCCGTCGGCTTCCGTGTCGAACATCCCCAGGACTGGCTCAATCTCCACCAGTACGGTATGCTGGACGAAAAGCTTCCGGCAGCTTCCTATAAGCTGGCCGCAAATCTGAAAAACGGCAGAGGTGTCTATTCCTTCTGCATGTGTCCGGGCGGCTTCGTCGAAAATTCCTCCTCCGAGGAGGGACAGCTCCTGGTCAACGGCATGAGCTATGCAGCCCGGGATTCCAAGAACTGCAACTCTGCCATTATTGTATCGGTCGGAGAGAGGGAATATTCACTCGATGATCCCATGGCCGCCATCGAATATCAGAAGAAGCTTGAGATCAGGGCCTACCGGCTGGCCGACGGAAAAATCCCCCAGCAGCTCCTGTCGGATTTCCGCCAGGGCGTCAAATCCGAAAGCTACGGCGATTTCGGGTCCGTCAGCAGAGGACAGACAGAGCTCACCAATCTCCGCGGCATTTTCTCTCCGGAGATTGAGGAATCCTTCCTTACCGGTATGGAGATCTTTGACAGGAAGATCCACGGCTTCAACCGGCCGGATGCCATTCTTTCCGGCGTGGAAAGCCGGACTTCCTCACCCATCCGCCTGGAGAGGAAGGAAGACGGACAGACCTCAATTGCAGGTCTCTATCCCTGCGGAGAGGGCTGCGGCTATGCCGGCGGCATCATGTCCGCCGCCATGGACGGCATGAAGATGGCCGAGAAGGTAATCCTGCGCTATTCCGAATGACCTGTAAGAGGTCTGAATCGGAATTTTTGAAGGATCCTTATCATCTGACTGACAGATTTTCTTCTGTCAGGGATCTCAGCCAGAAATAGAGAAATAAAAAATTCAAAGGAAACAGTCATGACGATTGACGATATTAACATTGATGATGTATCTCCCATGATGCAGCATTACATCCGCATGAAGAAAGAGAACCGGGACAGCATTCTTTTCTACCGGCTGGGAGATTTCTATGAGATGTTCTTCGATGATGCCATTACAGCCTCGAAGGAACTGGAGCTCACCCTGACCGGTAAAAACTGCGGCCTTCCGGAACGCGCTCCCATGTGCGGCATTCCCTATCATGCCGCCGAGTCCTACCTGACCCGCCTGGTCAACAAGGGCTACAAGGTTGCCATCTGCGAGCAGCTGGAGGATCCGAAGACCGCCAAGGGCATTGTGAAGCGGGGCATCATCCGGGTTGTCACTCCCGGTACCAATATCGATGCAGCCTCCCTTGACGAGACCAAGAATAACTTTCTGATGAGCATCGCCTTCGTCTCCGACCGCTTCGGTATCGCCGTGACCGATATTTCTACCGGCGACTTCTATGTCACGGAAGAAAGCAGTCTCCGTGCCTTCATGAACGAGCTCAACCGCTACAAGCCTTCCGAAATCATCTGCAACGAGGCTTTCCAGATCTCTGGCGTGGACCTGGACGAGCTGAAGAACCATATGCATATCGCAGTCTCCGTTCTCGACAATTACTATTTTGAGGACGGTCTGGCCCACCGGCTGCTGACAAGGCATTTCCATGTCTCCTCCTTAAAAAGTCTGGATCTCGAAGACCATGGCATCGGAACCGTGGCTGCAGGCGCCGCCCTTCAGTATCTGAAGGAGACCCAGAAGTCCGATCTCATAAATATAACCCAGATCCAGGTCTATCAGGATTCGAATTACATGATGATCGACAGCAGCAGCCGGCGGAACCTGGAACTGACTGAAACCTTAAGGGACAAGGAGAAGCGGGGAACCCTTCTCTGGGTTCTCGACCACACCATGACCGCCATGGGCGCCCGGAAGCTCCGCCAGGATATCGAGCAGCCCCTGCGGAAGAAGGAAGAGATCGAGCGGCGGCTGGATGCAGTCGAGGAATTTGTTTCCTCCCCCTCGGACCGGGAAGAGATGAGAGAGTATCTGTCTCCGGTCTATGACCTGGAACGGCTCCTGACCAGAATCACCTATAAAACCGCCAATCCCAGAGACCTGATCGCCTTCAAGAGCTCCATTCAGCTTCTTCCGGCCTTAAAGCAGACCCTGTCCTTAATGCATGCCAGTCTCCTTCACGACTTAAACGAAAAGCTGGATCCCCTGACAGATCTCTACAGTCTCATTGACTCCGCCATCGATGACGATCCCCCGGTTTCCGTCCATGACGGAGGCATATTCAAGACCGGTTTTCGAAAGGACATCGACGAACTCCGGGATATGAAGACCAACGGCAAGGAGTGGCTGGCCAATCTCGAGGAAAAGGAAAGAGAAGCCACCGGTATCAAGAATCTCCGGATACGCTACAACAAGGTCTTCGGCTATTTTATCGAGGTTACGAACTCCTACAAGGATCTGGTACCGGACCGCTATATCCGGAAGCAGACCCTGACCAACGCGGAGCGCTTTTATACCAGTGAGTTAAAGGAAATGGAGGATAAGATTCTGGGATCCGAGGACCGGCTGACCCATCTCGAAAATCAGCTCTATCTCGAGATCCTGGATCAGATCGGTCAGGAAATCAAACGGATCCAGGGAACGGCCAAGGCCATTTCCTCACTGGATGTTCTTCTTTCCCTGGCCTATACTGCAGACCGGAATCACTATGTCAGACCTTCCATCAATACCAATGGAAGCTTAAAGATCAAGAAGGGCCGTCACCCGGTCATTGAAAAAATGATTCCGGAAGGGTCCTTTATCGATAACGATACTCTTCTCGATACCAAGGACCACCGGGTAGCCATCATCACAGGTCCCAACATGGCCGGAAAATCGACCTATATGAGGCAGACCGCCCTGATCGTTCTCATGGCCCAGATCGGAGCCTTTGTCCCGGCGGAATCCGCGGATATCAGTATCGTTGACCGGATCTTTACCCGGGTCGGTGCCTCCGATGATCTGGCCAGCGGCCAGTCCACCTTCATGGTGGAGATGAACGAGGTCGCCAATATATTAAAGAATGCGACTAAGGATTCTCTTCTGATTCTTGACGAGATCGGCAGAGGAACCTCCACCTTTGACGGCTTAAGCATTGCCTGGGCTGTCGTTGAATATGTGGCAAATCCAAGGCTTATAGGTGCCAAGACCCTCTTTGCCACCCATTATCATGAGTTGACCGAGCTCGAAGGCAAGCTGTCCGGCGTTCACAACTACTGCTCAGCCGTCAGGGAGGGAAAGGACGGAATCGTCTTTCTTCGAAAGATTGTGAAGGGCGGTGCCGACCAAAGCTATGGCATTGAGGTTGCAAAGCTGGCAGGCCTTCCGGAAGCCGTCATTGACCGGGCCAGAGAGCTCCAGGAGCAGCTGGCTTCCAACGACCTGTCGCAGATCGCGGAGACCATTGCTTCCGGCAGTCAGAAGAAAGCGAAAAAGGACAGGGAAGAGGATAACGACTTCGATTCCAGACAGATGTCCTTTATCACTACGGAAACCGACAATGACATCATTCAGGAAATCCGGGAACTGGACATCAGCCATATGACGCCGATTGAAGCCATGAACCAGCTATACCGCATACAGAACAAGGTGAATAACAGATGGTAAGAAACACGATTCATGTCCTTCCCAAGGAGACAATCGATAAAATTGCAGCCGGAGAGGTCATTGAGCGTCCGGCTTCCGTCGTAAAGGAGCTGATCGAGAATTCGATCGATGCAAAGGCTTCCGCCATTTCGGTCGAAATCCAGAGCGGAGGCAGCAGCCTGATCCGGGTCACTGATAACGGAATCGGAATCCCCAGAGGAGAGATCACAACTGCCTTTCTGCGGCATGCCACAAGTAAGCTGAATACAGCAGAGGATCTCGACCGGATTCATTCCCTGGGCTTCCGCGGAGAGGCCCTGGCCTCCATCGCAGCAGTCTCTGAGGTCGAGCTTCTGACCAAATGCAGGGAGGAAGAGGTCGGTTCCTATTTCACCATTGACGGCGGAATCGACGGAGAACTGAAGGATATCGGAACACCGGACGGAACGACTTTTATTGTCCGCCATCTTTTCTACAACACACCTGCCAGAAAGAAATTCCTAAAATCCGATCAGACCGAGGCCAATGAAATCCAGACCCTGATCGAGCACCTGGCCCTGTCCCATCCGGAGATATCCTTCCATTTCAGAAGCAACGGAAGAGACAAGCTGCAGACCAGCGGAAACAGTAAGACAGAAGATACTGTTTTTTCCGTCTTCGGAAGAGAAATCAGCAGAAATCTCCTGGAATTTCACGACGAAAATGACTACTATACAGTCCGGGGCTACCTGGGAAAGTACACGATCAACCGCGGCAACCGGAATTTTGAGAATTTCTTCATCAACGGCCGCATGGTCACGGATAAGATCCTGTCCCGGGCAGTCGAGGACGGCTATCACGGCTTTCTCATGCAGCACCAGTTTCCTTTCCTGGTTCTCTTTTTTACCTTCCCGGACGGAAGTGTCGACTTCAATGTCCATCCATCGAAAAGAGAAGTCCGCATGGACCACGGAAAGGAGATCTACAGCCGCCTTTCCGAAACTGTCCATGAGCGTCTGATCCGAAGAGAAGACATCCAGGATGTCCGGCTGGAGGACGAATCAAAGAAGGCAGAGGAGCCGGCCATCGACCATGAAATGACGGCCGAGCCCTTCGAGGAAAAGCGGCTGAAGGAAGTGAAAGAGCAGCAGACCGAAAAGGCCGAGTCCTTAAGAAAGGACCTGCCATCGGACTTTTATCAGCCCGGCGAATTCCGGGAACATGGGAAATTTGATTTCACCGGGCAGGCTCCGGCTGAACCTGCAGAGTCCACGAACTCCTCCTGTCCCCATCCGGATCAATCTGTAGAAAAGGGAGAGCCGGGTCTGGGAGAAAAGGGGCAGATGACCTTTTTCACAGAGGAGAACCGGCCCTATTTCAACCTGGTCGGACAGATCTTCTCCACCTACTGGATTATCGAATACCAGGGAAAGGTCTATATTATTGACCAGCATGCCGCCCATGAAAAGGTCAATTATGAGCGGATGATGAAGGAGCTGAAGGAAAGCTCCGTCAGCTCCCAGATGATTCTTCCTCCGGCCATTGTCACCCTGGAGGCCAATGAAATCGAGGGGCTGGAGAAATACCGGGAAGAGTTTGAAACCATGGGATTCCGCTTTGAGCCCTTCGGCGGAAAGGAATATAAGCTGACCGGCCTTCCGGCCAATCTGCCCGATGTGGATCCGAAGACCCTTTTTCTAAGCATGGTTGCCTCCATGTCGGAATTCAGCAGCCATGATACGCCGGCCATCATTCAGGAAAAGATCGCGTCCATGGCCTGCAAGGCCTCGATCAAGGGAAATCAGACCATCTCCCGTATGGAGGCAGAGGAGCTGATTCGGGAAATGCTCGAAGCCAAGGAGCCTTTCCATTGTCCTCACGGCCGGCCGACCATGATCGCCGTCCGGAGAGAAGAGCTCGATAAGCTCTTCCGGAGAATCGTGTGATAAATCATAAAATCAAAAGAAGCAGAGAACCTGTTTCGAAAAAGACAGTTTACCATGATGAATGAGAATAAAAATCAGAATTTAAAGGATCCCCGGCCTCCTTTGATCGTCATCGCCGGGCCGACCGCTGTCGGTAAGAGCGATCTTGCCATCCGGCTGGCCGAAAAAATCGGCGGAGAGATTGTATCCTGCGATTCCATGCAGGTCTATCGCGGCATGGATATCGGAACAGCCAAGGTCACCAGAGAGGAGAGGGCACTGGTTCCCCATCATATGATCGATATTCTCGACCCGACCGAGCCCTGCGATGTCCGTTTCTTTAAGGATAAGGCCATCGCCTGCGTCCGGGAAATCCAGTCCCGAGGGAAAATTCCCATCCTCTGCGGCGGGACCGGTTTTTATTTACAGGCCGTGGTCCGGGACATCGATTTTACCGAGGAGGACGGAGACATGGCCTACCGGAAGGCCCTCGAAGAGGAAGCCGACCGTCTGGGAAATGAAGCCCTTCATGAGAAGCTGAAGAAGATCGACCCGATTTCCTATCAGACCATCCATCCTAACAACCGGAAGCGGGTCATCCGGGCCCTGGAATTCTATCATAAGAGCAAAGAGCCCATATCTCTCCACAATGAAGCAGAGCACGAGAAGGAATCTCCCTTTCATACCTTCTTTTTCGTCCTGACCGATGACCGGGCCCTGCTCTATCAGAGGATCAACGAACGGGTCGACCGGATGATGGAGGAAGGTCTTCTGGATGAGGTCAGAGGCCTTCTCGAACAAGGCTGTCAGCCGGAAATGACCTCCATGCAGGGTATCGGCTATAAGCAGCTGATTCCCGTGATTCAGGGCAAGGCAGACCTTAACTCAGCCATCGATACCATTAAAAAAGAAAGCCGCCACTATGCCAAGCGGCAGCTGACCTGGTTCCGCCGGGAGAAGGATGTGATCTTTCTGGACCGGAGGGACTATCCCGACGGCGGCCGGCTCCTCAATGCCGTCCTCGACCGAATCCATGAGATTCTGTAAAAAAGGATCCCGATAAAATATTGATATAGATTGGAAGAAGTACAAAATGTTAGTAAAAGAAATGAATCAGACAGAAGAGAATAGAAGCCAGGTCCTTTCGACGACGGCAGAGGCCATCTACGAATCCATGGGAATCGACCGGCCGGTCTATCTTTACGGGGAATCCGTATTAAAAAATCTCGAGGGCCGCTTCCGTGAAATCGATGAGAGAGCGGAGCGGAACCAGCTCAAGGTCATCAAGGCCATGCAGGATGCCAGAATCGATGCCGAGTGCTTCAATGCCTCCAGCGGCTACGGCTACGACGACATCGGCCGGGAAAAACTGGAGAAGGTCTACGCTCTGACCTTCCATGGCGAGGATGCCCTTGTCCGTCCCCAGATCACCTGCGGCACCCATGCCCTGGCCCTGGCTCTGATGAGCAACCTCCGTCCTGGCGACGAGCTCCTTTCTCCGGTCGGAAAGCCCTATGACACCCGGGAAGAGGTCATCGGCATCCGTCCGTCCAAGGGCTCCCTGGCCGAATACGGAGTCAGATACCGCCAGGTCGACCTCCTGCCGGACGAGAGCTTCGACTACGAGGGCATAAAAAATGCCATCAACGAGAAGACCGCCCTGGTTACCATCCAGCGGTCCAAGGGCTATCAGACCCGTCATACCTTCTCTGTAAAGGAGATTGGCGAACTGATCGCCTTCATTAAGAAATGTAAACCGGACGTCAGGGTCATGGTCGACAACTGCTACGGGGAATTCGTCGAGGATCAGGAGCCTCTCGATGTCGGTGCCGACATGATGGTCGGATCTCTGATCAAGAATCCGGGCGGCGGACTGGCTCCGATCGGCGGCTACATCGTCGGAAAAAAGGAATGCGTCGAGAATGCGGCCTACCGCCTGACTTCTCCGGGACTTGGCAAGGAGGTCGGCGCCAGCCTGGGACTGAACCGGTCCTTTATCCAGGGCTTCTTCATGGCTCCGATTGTAACCGCCAGCGCATTAAAATGTGCTATCTTTGCAGCCAATCTCTATGAACCCCTGGGTTTTGCCTGTGTTCCGAATAAAAACGAAGACCGGCACGACATTATCCAGGCCATTACCTTCAACGCCGAAGATAAGCTGATCGCCTTCTGTCAGGGCATCCAGGCCGGATCCCCGGTTGATTCCTATGTGGCTCCCGAGCCCTGGGATATGCCGGGCTATGACAGTCAGGTCATCATGGCAGCAGGTGCCTTTGTTCAGGGTTCCTCGATCGAGCTGTCCGCAGACGGTCCCCTTCGCCCGCCCTATGCAGCCTACCTCCAGGGCGGCCTGACCTGGCCCTCTGCCAAGCTTGGCATCCTCATGTCCCTGCAAAAACTTGCTGAGAGAAATCTTGTTCACATTCCTGCATTATGCTAAAATTAATGCAAATTGTGTGATTGGCAGATCCGGACGTAAGAAGAGAGTGAAAGGATGTCAATGATGCAGAATCAGTCGTCTACACTCCGTATGCAGGATCTGAGGGAAGGCCCTTATGAGAAGGCACTCCGCTGCGGAGTTCTTTGTCTGTCCGATGAAGAGCTCCTGGCTATTCTGATCCGTTCCGGTACCAGAGAGCGGAATGCTCTGAACCTGGCCTATGATGTGATGCAGGCCAGAGATGCGGGCCTCTGCAATGTCGAAGAGCTGTCCCTCCAGGAGCTCCAGGAAATCCGGGGCCTTGGCAAGGTCAAGGCTCTGACTCTGAAAGCCGCCTGTGAGCTGGGCCGAAGGATCACGATCGAAGGAAAGCGGCAGAAAATGCAGATGGATGATCCATCCTCTGTAGCTTCTTACTTTATGGAGCAGATGCGGCATGAGCCGGTCGAAAGGGTCATGATGGCTTTCTTCGACAACCGCTGCGGATTTCTATCCGAACACCTGCTTTCCATTGGAACCGAGGACCGGTCCTTTGTCAGCGTCCGCCTGATTTTCCGTCAGGCCTTAAGAGAGAATGCTTCTTACGTAATCGTGCTTCACAATCACCCGTCCGGTGATCCCTGTCCAAGCAGGGAGGACCGGCTGATCACAGATAAAATCTTCCGTGCAGGAAACCTGGTTGAGATTCCCCTTGCGGATCACATTATTATCGGAGACAGACGTTATTACAGTTTTAAAGAGCATGGGGATTTAACACCCCGGGAAGGAACAAACCTATGACAAATAATGGATATGGCATTGATCTCGGTACATTTAACCTGAAGATCTTCAGTCGCGGCACCAATGATGTGACGACCTTTAAGAATACAATCGCAGTCATCAATAAGAATCAGATCTATGCATATGGAGACGATGCCTATTCCATGTATGAGAAAGCACCGGATACCATTGATGTATCCTTTCCGATCGTAAACGGCGTCATCGCTGATTTCGATCATATGCAGTCTATGCTTCTGGAGGTTCTGAACAAGGATCTGAAAGCCCATCTGAAGAGCGCGGATGTCTGCATCGCCGTACCTAACGATATTACCGAGGTAGAGAAGAGAGCCTTCAAGGATATCTTCGAGAAGACCAAGATCAAGCTGCATTCGGTTACCCTCTGCGAGAAGCCTCTGGCAGATGCTCTCGGCATGGGAATCGATGTTACCGAGCCGACCGGTGTCATGGTTGTCGATATCGGCGCCGATACCACAGAGATCTCCGTCATTTCCCTGGGCGGTCTGGTTCTGTCCGAGCTTCTTCCTACCGGAGGAAACCGTCTGGACGATTCCATCGTGACTTATCTCAAGCGGAAATACAATCTCCTGATCGGCAGAAAGACAGCCCGTGAATTAAAGGAGAGTATCGGCGGTTCCTTCCCTGGTATGGGAACCTCAATGGAAATCGTCGGACGTGATGTTGTGAGCGGACTTCCTATTCCCATGACCATTTCCTCGGATATTATCTACGAGGGAATGAAGGATGAGCTGACTAACATTTCAACCGCCATCAAGAGAATTCTGGAAAACGTTCCGCCGGAACTTGCCAAGGATATCGTCTATTCCGGTATCTATGTCAGCGGCGGAAGTTCAAGGATTGCCGGCCTGGATCAGTTCTTCTCCAATGTCACGAACATCAAGACCAATATCACCGAGGATGGCGAGAAGACCGTAGCTCTCGGACTCGGCAAGGTCCTGACCGATGAGAAATACAGCCGTTTCGGCTATACTATGAAATCCCGTATTTTCAGCTAAAGGACAGATTTGAATGAGACGGAATAAACATGCCATTTCCAGCGGTGCAGTTATGATCATCCTTGTGATTGTCTGCATCATGATCCTTTTTATCAGTTATATTTCGGATTTTAATGGAGGAGTCATCGGTTCCATTTCGAACTATGTCTTTGTCCCCATGCAGAAGGGGCTTTCTGTGATTGAAGAATCCGCAAGCCTGGAACGCGGAAACCGGAAGACCATCAAATCTCTCCGGGAAGAAAACAAGAAACTGCAGACCCAGGTCAACGACCTCAACAACCAGCTGAACACGGTTCAGCTCCAGCAGTCCGAGCTCGAGGAACTGCAGAAGCTTTACTCCCTGGATCAGCAGTATACCGATTACAAGAAGACAGGAGCCCGGGTCATTGCCCGGGGAACCTCCAACTGGTTCAATACCTTCACCATCAACAAGGGTTCCTCTGATGGCATCAAACCCGATATGAATGTCATTGCCGACGGAGGTCTGGTCGGAATCGTAACGGAGACCGGTAAGGACTATGCCATCGTCCGTGCTATCATTGACGATACCTCCAATGTTTCCGCCATCTCCCTGAATACAGGCAATATCTGTATTGTTTCCGGATCCCTGGAAGATATGACCAAGAATAATACTCTGGAAATCAAGGATCTGGAGGATCCGGATCAGAAAATCGCCTCCGGTGAACCGATTGTCACCAGCAATGTCAGCAGCAAGTACCTGCCCGGTCGTCTGATCGGCTATGTCAATAAGCTGAAGACGGACCCCAATGGCATCAGCAAGTCCGGAAGTCTTACCCCTGCGGTTGATTTCAAGCATCTCCAGGATGTTCTTGTAATCCTTACGATAAAGGAGAGTGCCGGTCAATGAAGATTACCTACTTCATCCGAAGAGCAGTGATCTGCCTTCTCTTAATCGCAGCGCTCTATATTTTACAGACAGCCGTCTTCTCCCATCTGGAACTGGCGGGAGTTGTGCCAAACCTTCTTCTGGCTCTCGTGGCACTGACCGGCTTTATGCGTGGACGAAAAGAGGGAATGGTCGTCGGAATGGCGGCAGGACTCCTTTTGGATACCTTCTCCGGCCAGCTCTTTGGAATCTATGCCCTGCTTTTTCTGCTGCTCGGATATTTGAACGGGGTAGTGCGGCAGGTCTTCTTCGGAGATGACATCAAGCTTCCCGTGCTTTTCGTCGGGCTGACTGATATCGTCTACGGCATCTGTGTCTATCTCATTTCCTTTGCCAGCCGCGGAAGGACCGACTTTCGCTTCTTCTTTTTCAATGTAATGCTTCCCGAGGCAGTCTATACGATTGTCATTTCTTTTGTCCTTTATCCTCTGCTGCAGTGGATCGCCGGAAGAACAGACCGATATGAATCGAAAGGAGACCGTCGATTTTGACATCCTTTTTTAAAGACTTGCATGAAAAGCTGTTCAAGGACCGCCAGCGTGTCATTATGGTCCTTATGATCGCCTTCTCCGTGATCCTGATCCTGAGACTCTTTGTTCTGCAGATCATTCATGGTGAAGATTATCAGAATTCCTATAATCTTCTTGTCGAAAGGAAGGAGACCATTGAAGCTTCCCGCGGCCGAATCTTCGACCGAAACGGTAAGCTTCTGGCTTATAATGACCTTTCCTACGACGTCACCATTCAGGATTCTTATTCCAACTATTCCTCATCCGACCGAAACAAGTACCTGAACCGGGAGCTTGCCAAGCTCATTCCGGAAATCGAGAAAAACGGCGATACCGTGACCGAAGACTTCGATATCCAGATGACCGGCGACGGAAGCTATTATTTCACAAGCTCCGGCACGAGCCTGCAGCGCTTCCGTGCTGACATTTTCGGCCGTGCCAAGATCAGTGACCTAAGCTACAAGAACCGCTACGGAATCAATGAGGTTCAGGCCTCTGCCGATGACATCATGAAGTATCTGATGGGCAGCCACCGCTATAATATTTCCAGGAAGTACGATGAGGCCCTCCGCTACAAGATCGCCATCATCCGCTACAAGATCGGTCTGAATTCCTACCAGAAGTATGTGACAACCACCATTGCCTCCAATGTCAGCAATGCCACCATGGCCTACGTGGAAGAGAACAAGTCCTCCTTCCCCGGCGTAGAAATCCATGAAAGCATTATCCGCAAATACACGGATTCGGAGGCTTTCGCATCCATCCTCGGCTATACCGGTAAAATCTCCACCAGCGAATATGACGAGCTGAAGAAGACAGACAAGACCATCACCATGAATGATGTCGTCGGAAAGTCCGGCATCGAGCAGTACATGGATTCGACCCTTAGAGGAGCCAAGGGTTCCGATACCCTCTATGTCGACAACGTCGGCAATATCATTAAAAAGGTAGACCACGTCGACTCCAAGGCCGGAAACGATGTCTACCTGTCCATTGATTATGATCTTCAGGTCCGGACCTACAAGCTTCTCGAAAAAGAGATAGCCGGTATCCTGATTTCAAAGCTTGTAAACGAGCATTCGGTTTCGGCCACCGGCGATACTTCCAAGATGAATGTAGCCGTCTATGATGCCTATATTGCTCTGATCAATAACGGTGTCATCGATTCCGATCATTTCTCGGATGCCTCCGCCACCGATCTGGAGAAAACCGTATACAGTGCCTTCCAGCAGAAGCAGTCCGAATCCATCCAGATGGTCAGTGATGCTCTCTTAAGCGGAACCACTCCCTTCGGAAGTCTCCAGGATGAACCGGAAGCCTACCAGAATTATGTCATCCGCTATCTGAAGAATCAGAAGATCCTGAAGACAGACAGCATTGACACCAGTGACAGCACCTATAAGTCCTGGGCCGCAGGGAAGCTGTCCATCCATGACTATCTGAAATACTGTCTGGAAAAGAGCTGGATCGATACAGATTCCATCAAGACCAGTCAGAAATATGTGGATACGGACGAACTTTATCAGGCTCTGGTTTCCAACATCTGCGATGCCTTCCAGACAGATTCCGGTTTCTCACAGCTGGTTTACCGTTATGCCATCCTTCAGGACCGGATCAGGCCCGGTCAGGTCTGCGCCCTTCTCTATGACCAGGGTGTTCTCGCTCAGGATGATGCCACAAGAAACGCCCTTGCCAGCGGATCCATGAGTGCCTACAATTTCATTCTCGACAAGCTGAAGAACATGCAGATTACCCCCGGCCAGCTTGGCCTGGATCCCTGCTCGGGTTCCTGTGTTATCCTGGATACCCAGACCGGAGCCGTTCTGGCCTGTGTTTCCTATCCGGGATTCGATAACAACCGCCTGGCCAATACCGTGGATTCCAAGTACTATGCTTATCTGAATTCCAACAGCAGCCGGCCGCTTTACAATTTCGCGACCCAGCAGAAGACGGCGCCGGGCTCTACATTTAAGCCCATGTCATCCACTGCCGGCATGGCGGAGGGTGTCATCACACCGACCTCGACCATTACGGACGAAGGTGTCTTCACCAAGGTTTCCAACCATCCGGTCTGCTGGATCTACAGCCAGAGTCACAGCACTCATGGAACCATCAATGTATCCGAGGCCTTAAGAGACTCCTGTAACTATTTCTTCTACGAGGTAGGCTGGCGTCTGGCCGGCGGCGACGGAAATTATGACGATGCCACCGGTATCCGTAAGATCCAGAAGTATGCGGACCTCTACGGCCTGGATGAAAAGACCGGACTGGAAATCGAAGAGTCCAAGTCAACGATTGCAACTGAATATCCGGTTATGGCAGCCATCGGTCAGTCCAACAACAATATTACGACCGTTGCCCTGGCCCGCTATGCCGCAGCCATCGCTAACGAGGGAACCGTCTATAATCTGTCCCTTCTGGATCATTCGGCTTCGCCGGACGGAACCGTCATCAAGACCTATGGTTCAACCGTAAGAAACAAGATCGATGTTCTGAATTCAACCCAGTGGGATGCGATTCATACAGGTATGAGAATGGTAGTAGAGAACCTGTCCACCTTCAAGGACTTCCCTGTAGAGGTCTCCGGTAAGACCGGTACCGCCCAGGAATCCCATGAGAGACCGCCGCATGCACTCTTCATTGCCTTTGCGCCGAGCAGCAGTCCCCAGTATGCCCTGGCCACCCGAATTGCCAACGGCTATACCTCCCATAATGCGGCGGAAGTATCGAAGGATATCATCGGCTGTCTCTTCCAGGTACCGTCTTCGATCGAAGCAGCAGATAACAGCGGTGCATCGACCTCATCAAACGAGGCATCCAATGACTGATGGATTGATTTTCATCAGAAATGTGGTTTTCGGCTGCACCGGGTCCTGAGGAGCAGACGGTTGGTATCATATAACAGATGAAAAGCGTTAGAAGATTATAAAAAAAGAGCAGAAAAAATGAAGGAAAACTGTATTATAAAAAGCGGATCCTATGGCATCACTTTGCTTTTAAATCCATCTTCCCCGATTGAGGATACCTTAAGAGAGATCTGCCATAAATTTGCCAACCAGAGGAAGTTTTTCGGCAATGTTCATATGGTTCTCACCGTGACCGGCCGCCAGCTTTCCGATGAGGAATTTGAGGCTGTGGTCCAGTCCATCGAATACAATTCAGATGTAAAGATCGATCTCATTTACGATAAGAATCATGTCCGGGACGAAAGAACCCGAGGCATGCGGGACCGTTTTTTCTATGAGTCCCTGCGGCAGAGCTGTAAAATTGTTATGGGTCCCGTAAAGGACGGACAGAAGGTAAGGTCTGATGCCAGTCTTCTTGTTCTCGGAGATGCGGAAGAGGGCAGTGAACTTATGGCAGCCGGCAATATCATTGTAACCGGCCTTCTTGCCGGAGATGCTGCGGCAGGCTGCCCCGATCATGAGGACTGCTTTATCTACGCCGGAAGTCTTAAGGCCGAATCGCTTCGGATCAGCGGACATGAGGCGGACCTTCCTCCTCAGAAATCCGGCCTTTTCGATCGTTTCCGAAAAAAGGAAGGCCAGGTTCTCCTTCATCATACCGGGCATTTCCTTCTGACTAACGTCTATGATGAGCTGCTTTCGGACCTCTTTACATCGAAAGAAGAACAGTAAAAGAAAAATGGGAGCCTTGATCTTATGTTCCATAATTATAAGTTTAAAAATTATAATCTGCCTCTGGTCATTGCCGTCGTTGCCCTGACCATCATCGGAATCATGATTATCGGTAGTGCCAACTCCGATAACCAGTCAAAGCAGATCGTCGGTATGATCATCGGCGTTATCCTCATGTTCATTGTTTCCCTTGTGGATTTTGAATTTCTTCTGCGTTTCCACTGGATCTATTACGTCCTGACGATTCTCCTTCTTCTTTCGGTTCTCCTCTTCGGAGACAGCTCACTCGGTGCCAAGCGGTGGATCAATGTCGGTATTCGTTTCCAGCCATCTGAAATCTCGAAAATTTTCCTGGTTCTCTTTTTTGCCTGGTATTTCACCCACTTTATGGAGTCCATGAATACAAGGAAGCGGCTTCTTCTGACCCTGATCTACATTGGAATCCCCCTGCTTCTGATTCTGAAGGAGCCGGATCTGTCGACCACCATCGTAACTCTCATGGTCGTCGTCACTATGTTCTATGCCGCCGGCCTTACCTCAAAGGTTGTGGTTCCTGTGCTTTCAATCTCGATTCCTGCCATTGCGGTCTTCATTCTCTATTCCATGCAGACCGGCACGGTGCCCTTTATCAAGGGCTATCAGAAGAAGCGTATTCTGGCCTGGCTTCGTCCCAATGACTATCCGGAGAGCTCCTACCAGCAGCAGAACTCCATCATGGCCATCGGCTCCGGCCAGCTTCTGGGCAAGGGCCTGAACAACAACGACTGGAACTCTGTCAAGAACGGAAACTACATCTCAGAGCCCCATACGGACTTCATTTTTGCAGTAGCAGGAGAGGAAATCGGTTTTATCGGATCCTGCATCCTGATTCTTCTCATGCTCTTCATCGTCATCCAGTGCCTCCGCATTGCAAAGAGAGCCAAGAACGATGCCGGAAAGCTGATCTGTATCGGCATTGCCTCCATCATCGGCTTCCAGAGCTTCGTCAATATCTGTGTTGTTACCGGACTGATGCCGAATACCGGCCTGACCCTTCCCTTTGTAAGCTACGGCCTGACCTCGCTCGTCACGATCTATATCGGTATCGGACTCGTCTTAAATGTAGGGCTTCAGGCGAAGAAGTTCTATGAACGCTAAGAAGAACAGGGGAGTCTGGAGAACAGTCCCTGGAGCAGTTTCAATCATGATTTTTTCTAATCCTGACTATGTAGACAGGTGTGATTTGTCGTATTATATACAGAGGGGGAACTGATTTAATTTCATAGAGTAAGGAGCAGCCGCCATTCCTCCGTATTTGAACTTTGTTCGTAAGGCGGCGCAGGTCCTGATCTCTAAAGAAATCATGACAATAAAGGAGGTAAGTTATGAATATTGGTCTTGTCGCACATGATTCAAAGAAAAAGCTCATGCAGAACTTCTGCATCGCTTATCGGAATATACTGGCTAAAAATGAACTTTACGCAACCGGAACAACCGGACGGTTAGTCGAGGAAGTAACCAACCTGTCCGTTCACAAATTCCTTGCCGGACATCTGGGCGGTACCCAGCAGCTGGGAGCACAGATCGAACACAACAATATCGATCTTGTGATCTTTCTCCGTGATCCCTTCCGTGTCAGATCCAACGAACCGGATGTCAACAGCATTGTAAGGATCTGCGATGCAAACAATATTCCGCTTGCGACCAATCTTGCGACAGCTGAGCTGTTGATCAAAGCACTTGACAGAGGAGATCTTGACTGGCGTGAAATGTATAAGTAAGTTGAAAAAGAAAACTCTCGTATTTCTGCTGATCTCTGTTTTCATCCTTTCTCTGACCGGATGCGGACAGAGGGTTTCGAATGCATACAATGTCTATGACAGCTCGGATGAATATGGTCTGACCGATTCGGCCCCGTCCGGTACAGTCACAGCCTTTTCTGCTAAGCTGGCTCTTCCGGCATCGGAAGATTCCGCAGCGGATCTGGCTCCGGATATTGCCAGATGCGGTGCGGCAGCAGTATTTGATATCACACAGAACAAGACCTTATATGGCTATCATATGCTGGACCAGGTCTACCCGGCGTCCACGACCAAGATTCTGACTGCTTTACTGGCTGTAAAATACGGGAAGCTGGATCAGGATGTCACGGTCGGATCTGATATCCTCGGCCTGGAATCCGGTTCTTCCGTTGCGAATCTTCAGCCGGGAGATGTGATCAGTCTTCGTCAGCTTCTCTACGGGCTGATGCTTCCCAGCGGCAATGACGCTGCCATCGCCATTGCAGATGCTGTCAGCGGTTCTACGGACAAATTTGTAGAACTCATGAACAAGGAAGCCAATGCCCTCGGTGCAACCCACAGTCATTTTGTGACAGTAAACGGCCTGCATGATGACAATCACTACACAACAGCCTATGACATGTACCTGATTTTCTCTGAGGCCGTAAAGTATGATGACTTTGTCCAGCTGATCAGCTCGACCGCCTTCAATGCCTTCTACCGGAATGCTGCCGGCGCTCCCGTTCAGCAGACCTGGAACAATTCCTGCCAGTATCTGAAAGGCGGTAAGAAGGCACCGGACGGAATTACCGTCGTCGGCGGAAAAACCGGTACGACCGGCCAGGCCAAGCACTGTCTGGTCCTTCTTTCCACGGCTTCAAACGGAGATCAGCTGGTTTCCGTTGTCTATAAGGCAGAAAGTACCTACTATCTCTATCAGGATATGAATGAGATTCTGACGGCCGCACAGAACCAGTTAATCAAGAATTCATAAGAGACGATTACGAATGGCAGGAAAAAAGAAACTTGTAAAATTCAGACCTCTTTATCAATTGAATATTGCCATTATCGTCTGCCTGATTCTTCTGATCTATCTGGCCTATCACGGCATTTCCTATCTGACGGGAAATCATGCTGCCGTTTACGAGGTTCAGGCCGGTACCATTGCCCAGGATAACCATTACCAGGCTCTTGCCATCCGTCAGGAAAACATTGTATCGACGGACCGGGCCGGATATCCCTTCTATTATGCTAAAAACGGCAGCGAGGTCGGCGTTCTGACCTCGGTCTACGCAATCGACGATCAGGGCGGCCTGGTCAAGGCCATGAATCAGACAACAAGCTCTTCTGAAGATCTTCCGGACCAGAATCTGGACGAATTCGAGGAAGCCGCTTCCGATTTCGAGAATTCCTATGATCCCAATAATTTCTTAAAGACTTACAGCTTCGAATCGGATCTCACCAATACGACTGACCAGGCCTTTCAGATGGGTTCTGCCTCGAATCATGCGGATGCCATTCAGCAGGCCGCAGCCGCCGGTACCTATCATATTTACAATGCCCAGACTCCGGGATATCTGATCTATTCCACTGACGGAGGAGAGGGGCTTACCGTAGATTCCTTTACCGATGCCGATCTGGATTCGTCCAGATATAAGACCACGGATTTAAGGACCACAAGTCAGCTTGCCGCCGGTGCTCCGGTCTATAAGCAGATCACTTCCGATGACTGGAATCTGATTCTTAAAATCGATTCGAATCTGAAAAAGGAGATCGGCGATGCCAAGAACATACGGATCCGCTTTGACCGGGATCAGGCAGAGACAGCCGCCGGTGTAAATTTCATCGAAAAGAATGGAAATACCTATCTGAATCTTTCCCTGAACGACAGTGTGGACCGCTATGCAGATCAGAGAATGATCTCCATTGAGCTTCTTTTAGACAGTGAATCCGGACTTAAGATTCCGAATTCTTCCATTACGGAGAAGAGGTTCTTTGTCATTCCAAAATCCTATTTCTCGGCAGGAAGGGACAGCGATGATCTGGGATTCCTGGTCAGCGGAAGAGAGGATGAGGGACTGATCACTCCAACCATTTTCTATGCGGATGATGATAATTACTATATCGATTCCTCGGATGTCAAAGCATCCGATATGATCTATCAGACGAACTCCGTGAATAAATGGCGGGTCGGAAAGAAAACCGCAAAATTGAAGGGCGTTTTCAATGTCAACAAGGGATACGCCGTATTCAATCGTATTGAGATTGTCTTCCAGAATACTGACTATACCGTCGTGAAAAGCGGAACTCCCTATGGAGTCAGCCTCTACGACCATATCGCATTGGACGGAAGCTCTGTGAAGGAAGATGAAATAATAAATTAGGAGGCCAAATCATGGCAGCAGAAATTGAAGCAAATTTAGACCATGTCAGAGAAGAGATCAGAGAAGCCTGCAAAAGAGCAGGGCGTGATCCCAAAGAGGTAACCCTGATCGCCGTAAGTAAAACCAAGCCGATCGAGGACCTGAGAAGAGCCTATGCCGCAGGAGCCAGAGATTTCGGCGAGAACAAGGTTCAGGAGCTGACCGGAAAGATCGAGCAGATGCCGACAGATATCCGCTGGCATATGATCGGTCACCTGCAGAGAAACAAGGTCAAGTACATTGCCGGAAAGGTCGCTCTCATCCATTCCGTTGACAGCTATCGCCTGGCTGAAGAGATCAATATCCATGCCAAGAAGAACAACTGTATCATTCCCATTCTGATTGAGGTCAATTATGCCGGAGAAAATTCCAAATTCGGCATTGCTCCGGAGGAAACCGAGGAGCTGGTTCGTGAGATCAGCGAGCTGGAAAATGTAAGAATCAAGGGTCTTATGACCATTGCTCCCTTCGTTGAAAATCCTGAGGAAAACCGGGAGATCTTCCGCGGCATGAAGCAGTTATCGGTTGACATAGGCCGGGAAAACATTGATAATGTAGAAATGGATGTTCTATCCATGGGTATGACAAATGACTACATTGTTGCTGTTGAAGAGGGTTCTACCATGGTTCGTGTCGGTACCGGAATTTTCGGTGCCCGTGACTATTCACGTATGAAATGATGGAGAGAAATAATGAGCGTATTTTCTAAATTCCTTGATGTTATGCGTCTGAATGATGATGAAGACGAAGATTACAATGACGAAGATTACGAAGAAGAGGAAGAAGATCAGGGAAGCAGAAGTTTCAGCCTGAGGAACAGCAGGAAGGCAGAAGAGACGGATGATGCATCGAATGAAGAATCCGATGAACATGATTCCAAGAGCAGCCGCTTTGATCATAAGGTGACCACCAACCGGAGCGGCTCCAAGATCACTCCCCTTCGTTCCAAGAAGGGTAACGGCGAGATGTCCGTCTGTGTGTTCAAGCCGACAGACTTCAATGATGCGATGGAAATCGCAGAGACCCTGATCAGCAATCAGACCGTTATCGTCAATATGGAAGGTGTGGATGTTGGTCTTGCTCAGCGGATCATTGATTTCTCTTCCGGCTGTATTTATGCTTTAAACGGCAATCTGCAGAAGATCAGCAACTATATTTTCATTATTACCCCTGCCGGTGTTTCCATTTCCGGAGACCTGCAGGATATTGTCAACGCCTTTGATTTCTCCGGCATTCAGACCGGCTTCTGACAGGCGGAATTTGAATCGGTAATTTTTAAGGCGGCAGTCAGACTGCCGCTTTTCTTTTACATGAACTTTATCGTGAAATCAGAAGTTCTACAGATAGGAGTGAAACAGTCAGATGGTAAATAATCAGTCAGATGACAGGAAACTTCAGAGTCAGACCGGAGATCTCCCTGTTATGGGGCCCGATGGTAATTTTCTCTATTCCATCGTTTTCCGTGATTCCTTTCGGGATCTTCCGAATGAGATTCAGAAGGTCGAAGATTCCATCAAAACTTCCTACAGTAAAATCCTGATCGTAACGGATTCAAACGTCGGTCCGCATTTTCTCTCAAAACTCGAGGCAGATCTGAAAGTTCTTCAGATCCCCCTGGATCATATTGTTCTTCCGGCAGGAGAAGAGTATAAGAATCTGGATTCCATCCGTCTCATCTATCAGAAGCTGATTGAGGAGCATTATGACCGCCAGTCCCTGCTTCTAGCCCTGGGAGGCGGAGTCATCGGAGATATGACCGGCTTTGCGGCAGCCACCTATCTGCGCGGCGTTGATTTCATCCAGATTCCGACAACACTCTTAAGCCAGGTGGATTCCTCCGTCGGCGGCAAAACCGGCGTTGACTTCCAGTCCTATAAGAACATGGTCGGTGCCTTCTATATGCCAAGACTGGTCTACATGAATGACCAGGTCTATTCGACCCTTCCCCAGGAGCAGCTGATTTCCGGTCTCGGAGAGGTCGTAAAATACGGCTTCATCTGTGATAAGAGTTTTCTGGATCAGCTGTCAGATCTCCATGACAGGATCCTTGCTCGTGAGCCGGAAGCTCTTCGGACCATTGTCCGGGCCTCCTGTGCCTACAAGAAGGCAGTTGTCGAACAGGATCCTAGGGAAAAAGGCATACGGGCTATTCTGAATTTCGGTCATACCATTGGACACGCTATCGAAAAGAAAATGAATTTCAC
Source organism: Lachnospiraceae bacterium (assembly GCA_029338875.1). GTDB lineage: Bacteria > Bacillota > Clostridia > Lachnospirales > Lachnospiraceae > Lachnocurva. The sequence continues at coordinate 2,176 of JAQYBF010000115.1, read as the reverse complement.
CTTATTCCATGGCGACTGCGTTGGTCTGGGTATGGTGGCAAGTCTCTTCCTTTCCAGACAGAGAGGCCTGATCAGCGCGGCAGAAGAGGAGAGCGGGGTCCGGCTCATTCAGTCCTTCGGACTGCCGGTGAAACTGTCCGACCGTGCAGCGATAAAAGTGGATGCCATGCCGACTCCGGAAGAAGTTCTTGAGGCCACACATTCCGATAAGAAACGGGCCGGAAGTAAAATCCGTTTCATTCTACTGGATGGCATCGGAAATGCCGTCATTCAGACGGATATCAGCGATGTGGAAATCCTTGAGGGCATTAAGAGAGTTCTGAACTAACTTTGATCTAACTCAGTACAGATAACAGGATTAAAAAATGTCAAATAGTAAAGTTAAAACCATCGTAAAAACAGTTCTTTTTATTCTGATCTTCGTATTCATCACCATTGCCTTCGATCAGTGGACCAAGGCACTGGCTGTCATGAATTTAAAGGGGAAGTCCGATATCCTTCTGATACCCGGAGTTCTCCAGCTCACCTATCTGGAAAATACCGGAGCCGCCTTCAGCTTTGCCGCCAATCAGAATGGCTTCCAGACGGTCATGACCTTCGTTACACCGGTTGTTATGGCATTCATCCTGTTCTTCGTGATCCGGTCTGCATTTCTCACAAATAAAGACCGCTATAAGGCCATGCGGGTTGATCTGCTCTTCATTCTGGCCGGAGCTCTCGGAAATTATATCGACCGGGTCCAGAATCATTATGTGGTGGATTTCATCTACTTCTCACTCATCAATTTCCCGGTCTTCAATGTCGCCGATATCTATGTCAGTTTAAGCGTCATTGTTCTCTTTATTCTCTTTATTTTCTACTATAAGGAAGATGAGCTTTCGACCTTTTTCTCATTCCGAAAGGCTGCCTGAAGATGACCGAACGCGATTTTCTAATCACTGAAGAAGCCAAAGACATGCGGATTGACAAGGCCCTGACCGTCCTTTTCCCGGACCGGTCAAGGTCTTATTTTCAGAAGCTGATTTCTGAAGGAAATGTAAGGCTGAATGGAAAAACCGTAAAGGCCAAGGATCTTACAGCAGCTGGTGACAGGGGCATTCTCTATGAACCGGACCCGGAGGTTCTGTCCGTCGAAGCAGAAGACATCCCTCTGGATATCATTTACGAGGACGATGACATTCTGATTGTCAATAAGCCCAAGAATATGGTGGTTCATCCGGCGCCGGGCCATCCTGATCATACCCTGGTCAATGCGGTCATGTACCACTGTAAGGACAGTCTGTCCTCGATTAACGGCGTCCTCCGGCCCGGCATCGTTCACCGGATCGATCAGGACACCACAGGCTCCCTTATTATCTGTAAAAACGATAAGGCCCATCAGAAAATTGCCGAACAGCTAGCCGTTCACTCCATAAATCGGAGATATCTCGGCATCGTACACGGGGTACTGAAAAATGATACGGGAACCATCAATGCGCCGATCGGAAGGAATCCCAACGACCGGAAGAAGATGGCCATCAATGAAAGAAACGGAAAACCTGCCATTACTCACTACAAGGTCCTGAAGCGTTTCCATAACTATACCTATTGCGAATTCAAACTGGATACCGGACGTACCCACCAGATCCGCGTACATATGGCATCCATCGGTCATCCGCTCCTTGGAGATCCTCTCTATGGCCCCAGGAAGTGCCCGATTCCCCACCTGGTCGGCCAGACTCTCCATGCCTGGAAAATCGGCTTTATTCATCCGACGACAGGGCAGTACGTAGAATTTGAAGCACCGCTTCCGGAGTATTTCCAGAAACTGCTGAAGAGGACAGATCTCTGAAAGGATAATATATACCAAAATTAGAATTTTTTACCAATTGACATATAGGTAAAGGTCCCAGTGCAAAGAATACGTCCGGTCTGATCGCTGATCTTTGTATCCAGAACTGTGATGCGTTTTCCATGTTTAATTACCTGGGCCGTGCCGTATAGTTCGCCATCGTCCTCAAGACCTGCTCGCAGAAAATGAAAGGATGAATCCAGTGTTGTCGCCTGCATTCCGTAGGAACTGGCAGCAGCTCCGCAGACAACATCTGCAAGCGTAAAGAGACAGCCGCCGTGCACGGATCCGATCGGATTCTTTACTTCCTTTGTGATTGGCATCATCGCCTTCGCATAACCGCGC
>JAQYBF010000114.1 GCA_029338875.1 Lachnospiraceae bacterium | reverse complement strand
ACGAGCAGCTTCAGACTTCTTCTTCCGCTTTACAGAGGGCTTCTCATAGTGCTCTCTCTTACGAATTTCCTGCTGAATGCCTGCCTTTGCGCAGCTTCTCTTGAATCTGCGAAGGGCGCTGTCAAGAGATTCATTCTCTTTAACAATAACAGTTGCCATATTCTCGAACCAAACCTCCCTCCAGCTTTTAAGATTATGCGTATAGCTGAATCGGTTATAAACGAAATCAACGCACTTAAGTTAGTATACTCACACTTTCTCTATCCGTCAAGGTGGTTTATCAACTTTTTTGCCTCTTTTTTCACCTGAGGGAAGCTCTTTTTCCAAAAATTCCGACCCGTTCCGACAGTCAATAGTCAGATCCGATCCGACTGTCAACAGCATGCTCCCGCCTGGATTTTTTCTAAATGGATTTCCATCTCTTCATCCCATGAGAGACGGCAGATGGTTTCTTCGGATATAGTCTTCCTCCCTGCGAAGAAACTGACTTTCAAAATCCCTGTCCGAATCATAGTCCAGAAGGAAAAAGGTCGTCCGAAAGTCCGGGCCGAGCCCCATCTTCTGCCAGTAATCTTCCTTAAGAAGGCTCTGGACCCGGCGGAGAAGACGATGGTACTCCGACAGATAGGCCTCATAACGGGAGAGATTTTCAATTTCCAGATAATCCTCGATCCGAACCTTGGATTTTCCGGGCATGTCGCAGCCATCCGGGATGACAAAATAGCGAAGCCCGACGGCGTCAAACTGGCGTCCCATAGGAAAGAGGCGGCAGATGCCCGGCCGGAAGGAATGAATCCTGCAGCGGCCCTTCTCCAGGAAAGGACAGGCATTTTCTTTCATCTTTATGTAAGGAAGAAGAAGTCCGTCCGATTTTACAAAGCCAATAAAGCTTCGGGCCAGATCCCGGGCGGACATGGAAAGGCCTTTCTCCAGCTGCCAGAAATCATAAGGATCCAGGCGGATGCTGTCTCCCATATTCCTGCAGCAGTCGCCGCAGCCCTCACAGGCCCGGCAGGCTACCCTGGCCAGGGATCGGCCGGTCAATAATTCTTTCTTACTGATCTGCATAAATTCTCCAATTTTTTAAAAAGGCCATCGGGGGCCTGCCCCGATGGCCTTATCATTCCCTATATCAGCCCAGCTGCTCTGCCAGGGTCTCCTTCGCCTTCTTTAAGGCATCTTCGATACCTGCAGGGTTCTTGCCGCCGGCCTGGGCCATGTTAGGCCGTCCGCCGCCGCCACCGCCGACCAGACCGGAAATGGCCTTGATCAGGTTTCCTGCATGAGCGCCCTTTGCAATGGCATCATCGGTTGCCATTGCGATCAGGCCGACCTTGCCGTCTGCTTCGGATGCGATGACAACGACGCCGGAGCCGAGCTTTTCCTTGAAGGAATCACCCAGATCTCTGAGCTCCTTGCCGCCGACACCGGGTACATTGACGGCCAGAAGCTTCACGCCCTTGACCTCTTCCACCTGATCCATGACATCGCCGGCTGCTGCCTGGGCTGCCTTGGACTTCAGGGATTCATTCTCGGACTTCAGTGCCTTTAATTCTTCCTGCATCTTTACGATACGGTCCGGAAGCTCGGCTGCTGTAACCTTGGCCTCTTCCGCAGCCTTGTCCAGAAGGGCTTCACGTCCCTCATAATAGGAGATCAGGCCATCGGAAGTAACGGCTTCGATTCTTCTGACACCGGAGCTTACGCCGGACTCAGACAGAATCTTGAAGGCTCCGATTTCGCCGGTATTTGCCACATGAGTACCGCCGCAGAGCTCAGTCGAGAAATCATCGACCTTTACGACACGGACCTTATCGCCGTACTTCTCTCCGAAGAGAGCCATAGCGCCGGTCTTCTTGGCTTCTTCCAGGCTCATGACTTCTGTAACAACCGGAAGAGACTTTCTGATCTCTTCGTTGACCAGAGTCTCAACCTGCTTCAGCTCATCCTTTGTCATAGCGGAGAAATGAGTGAAGTCGAAACGCAGACGGTCGGTATTGTTATCGGATCCGGCCTGCTGTACATGATCGCCGAGAACACGGCGGAGCGCAGCCTGAAGGAGATGAGTTGCGGTATGGTTTCTGGAGATCAGATCTCTTCTCTTCTTATCAACGGAAAGGTGAACCTCGGAGCCTGTCATCAGAGAGCCTCTGGTAACTACGCCAACATGGCCGATCTTTCCGCCCAGAAGGTGGATGGTATCCTCAACCTTGAACTCGCCGTCCTCGTTCCGGATATAGCCCTGGTCGCCGTTCTGGCCGCCCATGGTGCCGTAGAAAGGTGTCTCATCCACAATGATGGTACCCTTCTGGCCCTCGGTCAGGGAATCTACGATCTCGGTCTCACTGGTGAGAACAGAGATCTTGGAATCATGGTCTAAGTTTTCATCATAGCCGACAAAGGCGGATGTGATCTTCGGATCAATCTCTTCGTAGACAGAAGCATCGGTGCCCATGTAATTGGTCTCATGGCGGGCATTTCTGGCCTGCTCTCTCTGGCGCTCCATGCAGTCCTCGAAGCCCTTCTTATCGTAGGTAAGGCCTTGCTCTTCAAGGATCTCAGCGGTCAGATCCACAGGGAAACCGTAGGTATCGTAGAGGCGGAAGGCATCCTCGCCGGAAAGCTCGGTCTTACCCTCTTCCTTCAGAGCATCCTCGTACTTAGTCAGAAGCTCCAGGCCATTGTCAATGGTCTTGTTGAACTGCTCCTCTTCCTTGGTCAGGACCTTCTTAATCATGGAAGCCTTTTCGACAAGCTCCGGATAACCGGCCTTGGAGGACTCGATGACGACATCGGCGATCTTTCCAAGGAAAGCACCCTTGATTCCGAGCATTCTGCCGTGGCGGGCAGCCCGGCGGATCAGACGGCGGAGGACATAGCCCCGGCCTTCATTGGAAGGAGTGATGCCGTCGGAAATCATGAAGGTTGCCGAACGGATATGGTCGGTGATCAGACGGATGGAAATATCATCCTTCTCATTTTCCTTATATTTCTTGCCAGCCAGCTTGCAGATAGCATCCCGGATGGCAACCATGGTGTCGATATCGAAGACGGACTCGACATCCTGCATGACAACGGCCAGACGCTCCAGGCCCATGCCGGTATCGATATTCTTCTGAGACAGCTCGGTGTAGTTGCCGTGACCGTCGCCCTCAAACTGGGTGAAGACGTTGTTCCAGATCTCCATGAAGCGGTCGCCTTCGCCGCCCAAGACATCCTCGGGGCCTGTGCCATATTTCTCGCCACGGTCATAGTGCATCTCGGTGCAGGGGCCGCAGGGGCCTGCGCCGTGCTCCCAGAAGTTATCGGAGGAACCGTCGGCGCTTCTGCCGATCCGCATGATGTGATCGGAAGGAACATTCATTTCCTCGTGCCAGATCTTGTAGGCTTCGTCATCATCAATGTAGATCGTGACGTAAAGTCTCTCGGGATCCAGCTTCAGAACCTCGGTCAAAAATTCCCAGCTCCAGTGAATGGCTTCGGTCTTGAAATAATCGCCGAAGGAGAAGTTTCCCAGCATTTCGAAGAAGGTCAGATGACGCTCTGTCTTTCCGACGTTCTCGATATCACCGGTTCTTACGCACTTCTGACAGGTGGTAACCCGTCTTCTCGGCGGAATCTCCTGACCGGTGAAGTAGGGCTTTAAGGGAGCCATACCTGCGTTGATCAGAAGAAGACTGTTGTCATTGTGGGGTACCAGGGAAAAGCTCTTCATGACAAGGTGTCCCTTGCTCTGGAAGAAATCCAGGTACATTTTTCTGAGTTCATTTACTCCGTACTTCATGGATTGAAACCTCTCATGCCGTCAAGGCCTGCTGTAAACTTGCAACGTTCTGCTTTATGCATCACAGATATAGGAATCCTGCAATTGCCTCGCCTGTTGCTGCTTTTTTAATAATACAAACGTCTAAATTATAAGAGAAAAGCCTTCTGATGTAAAGGTTTAGCGCCTTCGATCGTCCGGAATTTCAAAAACGATCCCCTCGCGGTCGATGTCCACCACCTTGTCAGCAAGGCCGCGAAGCTCCGGGTCTTCCTTTACGGCCGCAATCTGGCCGAAATCCTGCCAGAGATGCATGGGGAAGACCAGATCCGCCGGTATGTGGCGGAGGAAGTAGGAGATGCCAAGCCTTGCGCCCTCTCCCATCCTTCCGTCCAGGTCCACAAAGGCCAGATCGATGTGCTTTTCCTTCAGATGGCGGAGCTCCCTCTTGTAGTTGGCCCCGCTCATATGGCTGTAAAGCTCGCGCTCCACGCCCCAGTTCCACCAGTTCAGATCTCCGGCGTGGTAGATATTCAGGCCCTCGCAGGTAATAAAGTAGGCGACGCCGACCGTGTTGGGATTCAGGGTCCGGATTTTCACATCACCGATCTCTACCTCCTGTCGGACGCCGATCTTATGGATCTGCTTTCGGACGGCCAGGTTCAGTCCGTATTTCCTCCTGGTCTCTCCTGTGATCTTCAGATCCCTGGGCAAAATATAGACCGTATCCTTTCTCTCCTTCAGCCAGCCGAAAATTTCCGGAGCATAGGCATCCATCCGGCTGTTGGAAACGAAGAAGTAGAGCCTCTTATCCTCAGGAAGAACCGGCATATGGCCGTGGAGACGGACCGGCGGCTCGCAGTCCAAAAGGGCGGTCTCCGGAATATAGTCAAAAACCAGGACATGCCTGTCCAATTCCACAACGAAGCAGTCCTGGTGAACAAAGGTCACTCTGATCATAGATAATATCACCTCTATTGAATTGAATATCTGATGAATGTCTTTTGAATTTCTTCGGAATGTCTTCATCCCGGATGTTTCCATCCGAATATGTCTATTGTATCCGCAGGTTCGTATTAGATATACCTTACGAAAAAACAACGATTTTTTCAATCAAAAGATGAATAAGAAGAAATCTCAAAATCCAGACCCATTGCGAAGAAGGAATCTTTTATAATAGAATACCAGATAGAAAACATTCACAGTCATCCATGGGATAGAGGTATGAAATGCAGGAAGAAACATCTCCGAAAGACATAAAAAAATCTAAAGATTTGAAGGGCCGCCTGTCAATCAGCTGGCTCAGAATAAAAAGTATTGTAAAGTGGATCCTGATCTCTCTCATCGAGGGCGTGGTTCTGGGCCTGATCGGCACCTTATTTTACTATTGCATTGCCTGGGCCACAGGCTTTCGGCAAAGCCATCTTATGGTGGTCCTGCTTCTGCCCTTCGGCGCCATGGCCATCCACTGGATCTATCATATTACCAAAAGGGATAATCCCGGCGGTACCAACCTGGTCCTGGCTTCGATCCGGGACGGACAGAAGATTCCTCTTCGAATGACACCTCTGATCTTTATTTCAACCGTATTCTCCCATTTCTGCGGAGCTTCCGTAGGAAGAGAAGGTGCCGCCCTCCAATTAGGCGGAAGTGTCGGTGCCTTCATGGCAAAGATTTTCCGCCAGAAGGATGAAAGCCGGCGAATCATGGTCATGGCCGGCATGGGAGCCGCCTTTTCCGCTCTTCTCGGTACGCCTCTTTCCGGAGCCGTCTTTGCTATGGAGATCACCTCGGTCGGTGTCATGTACTATCCGGCCCTGCTTCCCAGTGTCATCGCTGCTTTTACAGCCCACCGGATCGCCATCCTTCTCCATCAGCCTGTGACAGCTTATTCGATCGGACCGGTGCCGGAATTCACTCTGATTTCCGCCTTAAAGATCAGCCTGGTCGGCTTTGCCTCGGGTCTTGCGGCCATTCTTTTTATCATCGCCTTAAGGGAGGCCGGTAAATATGCCGGAAGTCTGGTCGGCAATAAATACCTCCGGGCCTTTGTCATCGGCTGTATTCTTCTGGGGCTGACCATTCTGACTGGATTCCTGGAAGGAAGACCGGAGCAGTACAATGGTGCCGGAATCGATATGATTGAAATGGCCCTCCTTGGAAATTCTCCCTGGTATGCCTTTCTGATGAAGATACTCTTTACGGCCCTGTCCATTGCCGCCGGCTATAAGGGCGGAGAGATCGTTCCGTCCTTCTTCATAGGAGCCACCCTGGGAGCAGCCATCGGACCCCTTGTCGGTTTAAATCCTGCTCTTGCAGCAGCTGCAGGCATGGGTTCGGTCTTCTGCGGTGTTACCAACTGCCCGCTGACCGGCCTGGTCTTCCTCTTTGAGCTCTTCGGCTTCAAGGCCATGCCCTTCTTCATTCTGCCCATTGCCATAAGCTATGTGGCAAGCTCCTATTACAGTCTTTATAAGACTCAGGAATTCCGTTTTAAGAAATTCGTATAAAAAAAGCCGGGCCAAAGGCCCGGTTTTATTTCACCCTCAGACTGTCCACAAAGCCCCGGATGGCAGTATTATTGTCGCCCGGCCGGTATTCCATAAAGACCTTGCTCCGGACGGAGGCATCCAGGGGAACCAGGATGACCTGATCGAAGCCATGGGCTGTTGTCAGGGGAAGGATGGCATAACCTCTTTTCTGATTCAGCTGCATGAGCTGGTCCATGAGCATGTCCCGCTTCTCGATTTTCCCGATCGCGGTACCATAGATAGCCTTCATCTGCTCACTCAGACGGGACAGATACCATTCGAAATCCGTTTTGGTGATCAGGGTCTCATTCTTTAAAATAGCCGGGATATTCTGATATTTCTTCCAGAGATCCTTATTGATAAAGAGAGCCGTTCCGGTCTCGAAAACCTCGGCCGCCTGGAAATCATGGGAGCCCTCCTGAGCGGAGGAATAGAGAACGGCATCGATGGCGTGGCTGGCCAGCTGCTTTTCCAGATTGAACAGGTTGTCAAAGTTGAAATTGACGGAGATATTGGGATTGTTCTCCTGATAGCTCTGAATGCCGGGGATCTCAAAATATTCCTGCATGGCGATTCCGACACGGATCTCCTTCTTGGTGCTGTCCCGGATCTCCAGTAAAAGCTTGTGGTAGTCGTCTTCAATCTGACGAAGGCCCCTGTAGAGGCGCCTGCCGCTGGGAGTAAGGAATGCCTTCCGGTGTTCGCGGGCAAAGAGCTCAAAGCCAACCTCTTCTTCGAGATTTGAAATGTATTTGCTCATCGTGGCCTGAGAAATATTGCATTCCTCCGCAGCTTCCGAAAAGTTTTCCAGTTCTGCCGCCTTCAGGAAATATCGTATTTTGCTTAGATCCATAGTGAAACCTCCCCTCCTGCAGGCCCGCCACATATGTGGATAATATTCCTTTCCCGAATCTTATCCATTGATTTTATTATAGCATCTTGGAAACGAAAAGCACATTTTTCTTGAAATCAATCAGGAAAAATGTGCTTCTCTCTGCGAACCTACTTATTCCTCATTCGTATCTTCAGACTCTTCCTCCAGGAAGTAGAGTCTGGAGCTGAAGTCCTTGAAGACGCGGACGTTATTGATGCCGGATCCGATATAGGCCTGGGTCAGAGGTTTTCCGTATTCCATCAAGGCGTCGCCGTAAAGAAGACTGTCCTCCTTCTCTCCGTCCAGATGATAGAACTTTGCGATCAGGTTATGGACCAGGGAATCCTGCTTGACATGAATGGGCAGGCCGACCGAATTGACCAGATCGCCGAAGGTCTTGACATTGACCTTGATCGGAAGATTTGAAAAATGATATTTTTTCTCCGGATCCAGGCCTCTGGCTACATAGGTCAGATGCGGATCGGAAGGGTGGATCTCCTTCTCTGCGAGCATTGCCACAGCCTGCTTCTTGTCCGGACTTACGATGGTCCAGGTGACGATATTGTCGGACTGACCCTCTCCTCCTGCCGGAGACATAAGGCCTAAGGCTCTTCCCAGATCGGATGCCCGGTTTCCTGCAGCCAGAGATTCGCCGGTCCGGTAGAAATCACCGAACTGAAGGGTCTTCCGATACTTCTTATAGATTCCGATCTGTACGGCAATGGCATCGCAGTCTTCCTTCGACATGTCACAGAGATTGCATTCATAGCCCAGGTTTCCGAAGAAAGCCACATTGGCTCTGGTTTCCATCGGGGTCACCCTGAGGGTCTGATGGTTTGGTACGGCTGAGACATGGGCGGTATAGGTAATCTGCGGATAGCCGTAGGAGTAGCCGTTCTGAATATCCATACGGGAGACGGCGTCTGTATTGTCGCTGGCCCAGATCTGAGGGAAATAGCACAGGGCGCCCAGATCAAAACGGCAGCCTCCGGAGGCACAGCCCTCCCAGAGGATCTCGGGAAAGGCCTCGGTCAGATTCTTCATCAGACGGTAGACACCCAGCATATAACGGTGGAGGGTCTCTCCCTGGCGGTCCGCCGGCAGATACTTGGAATAAATGTCCGAAATGATCCGGTTCATATCCCACTTGACATAGTCAATTTCGGCCGAATGCAGGGCATCGGAGATAACCTTTGTAATATGATCTACAACCTCCGGATTGGCGAAGTCCAGGAATCTCTGATTCCGGCCTTCGGAATGGTTCTTTCCGGGGATATCCATGGACCAGTCCGGATGAGCCCGGTAGAGATCCGAATCCACATTGACCATTTCAGGTTCGATCCAGATACCGAATTTCAGGCCCAGCTTATGAATCTTATCCGACAGGCCGGCAAGGCCTCCCGGAAGCTTCTTGGTATTCACGGTCCAGTCGCCCAGAGCCCTGTGATCATCGGATCTCTGACCGAACCAGCCGTCGTCCATAACGAAAAGCTCGACTCCGGCTTCCCTGCCCTTCTTAGCAAGCTTCAGAAGCTTTCCCTCATCGATATCGAAGTAATTGGCCTCCCAGCTGTTTAAGAGAACCGGCCGCTCCTGATTCTTCCAGACGCCCCGGGTAATATGCCGCCGTACAAAGTGATGCATGTTCTGTGACATGCCGTTATAGCCCTGATCCGAGAAGGTCATAACGGATTCCGGCGCCTCGAAAGCCTCGCCCGGATCCAGATGCCAGGAGAAGTGATCCGGATTGATGCCGTTGACATAACGGGTCTTTCCGAAAGAATTCACGTCAAAGGCCTCATAGTGGTTGCCCGAATAAATGAGGTTAAAGCCGTAGACCCTGCCCCGGTCCTCGTCAGCCAGGGGCTCCGCCATGAGAACCAGAGGATTGGATCGGTTGGAAGAGGTTCCGGTAAAGGAAGAATTGACGAACTTTCCCGCGGTCAGAATGGTCTCATATTTTCCCATCTCCTTGGTCCAGCCGCCGTGGAAGGATGTGATCCGGTATCCGCTGGCCGGGAAATCCACCAGGTTCGACAGGGCCCGGGTCAGAGTAACCTCCTCTTCCGAAGCATTGATGAACTTGGCCGACCGGCTGATCACATCACAGTCCTCATAGACATAGTAATGAAGCTCTACGATATAACCCTTGTTCCGGTCCTTCATGGTGACCAGGAGATGGTCTGCCTTTCCGCCGTCGGCGGGATCGCCGTAAGACGAGGGCAGAGTCTCGAAGGGCTCCTTTTCCTCCCGGATTTCATGAGAAAGATAGACCAGATCCAGAGTGGAGCTTCCATCCTTCGCAAGAATCCCGAACTGAGGCTCGCGGATATCGCCCTTACCGTAGGCGGATGTCTCCATGAGGAGGTCCTCCAGGGAAAGCTCCGGATGATCATTCTGATAGAGAACCGAGTTTCCGTGAGCATTGGTATGGGATTCGGCGATCGAGCTGTCCAGATCCAGATGGATCCTTTTCCCGTAGTAAAGATGTTCCAGCTGACCGGTGATATTGGTCCGGAAGGCATAGGTCGTATGAGGCGTTTCCAGGACGAAATTCACAAGAGTATACTTCTTCTCCTGCTTTTCCCCCTTTGCATTCTCTTCACTGAAGCTTTCCGTTGTTTCGAAAATGCGAATCATGGCATGCTCCCTTTCTTTTTATTAAGTATTTTCAGCGGCTTTCGGTCAGTGCCGGATGAAGCGCCAAAGGCATCACTCCTTGAATCCGTTCTTCAGGATGCCCTGAACCTTGGACTCGTTATAGAAATGCAGGACAAGGGCTCCGAGGAGACAGAAGGCAATGGCACAGAAGGCTGCGATTCTGTATCCGAGGCCGGTTGCCACGCTGATGGTACCGAGAGAGGTAAATAAGAGGATGGACAGGGACTGGCCCATCTTCATGGAGAAGGTCCGGGCTGCGAAGAACATTCCGTCGTGGTTCTCTCCTGTAACAATATAATCTGATTTTGCGATATCGGCAACTATGGTCTGAGGAATAATTCCAAGAGTAGCCATAGGGAAGGCAGCAAAGATGACAACCAGGACACCGCTGACAATACCGGGCACGTTAAAGAAGCCGGACAGGCCAGTAATCAGGAAAACCAGGCACATGCCAAGGAAGGCGAGAACAACCATTTTCTTCTTGGCAACCTTCTGCATGATCCGGTTGACCGGTACATAGCAGACAACGGACAGGAAGGTCATTGCGATGTAGAGGATGGAACTGAAGCTTTCCGGAAGCTTCATCAGAACGGTAACATAGTGAAGAAGACCGGTCTGGAACATGGTGATGCCGATCCAGTAGCAGATATCGGAGATAACGAAGATCCTGAATTCCCGGTTGGAAAAGCACTTGGCCAGGGAATGGAAGGCATTGCCCTCGGTCGGATGAACTTCGACATAATCCGTTTCCTTGATGGTCAGAGTCGGAACCAGGCAGCAGACCATGGCGATCAGAGCCATAACAATGAAGACGATCCGCATAGCCCAGACTCTGCTTCCCACCATGGGGGTGATGGCGGACCAGATGGTCGGAGCCATGTAGCCTAAGGCGGAACCGAAAATGAAGGTGAAGGAGATGGCGGTCGAGATATTGGCCAGGGTCTTTTCATCCCTGGAGAGCTCGGCGATCAGGGCATTGTAGGGTGTGCAGTAGATGGTCATGAAGAGGTAAAAGAGAAGCATCATGACAAGGACCCAGATGCCGTTGATAATACCGTTGGTTCCGAGCTTGGAAGCAACGGGGTTTCCTGCAGTCGGACAAATATAGACCATGATCGTAATCAGGGCCAGAGGCACGGCGGCCTTCTTCATGAAGGGAATGCGGCGGCCCTTGGGGTTCTTGCTCTTATCGGAAAGATTTCCGATCCAGGGATCGGTGATGGCATCAAAGACACGGCCCAGGGCATAGATTCCGCCGATGATGGTGAAGACACCCAGGATGACACGGCCCTGGGGAATGAAGTAAAGCATGCCTTCGGAGATGGAGACATCGTCCGGCTGGTAGAAGGACTCGATAAAGTTGGTCAGGATGGCGGACATCAGGGACCAGCCCAGCTGTCCGATGGCAAAAAGCCAGATAATCTTTTTTGTGACAGGTTTTAAATTCATGGTTTCTCCTCCTAAAATTTCTCAAATTCCCTTTTCACCCAATGTGGGTTTCCCTCGGAATCTGTCTTATATTTTCCGGAATGTTCTTCCGGAACTCTCTTCCGGAATATTTTTCCGGTCCTCTGCCTCAGGAATTTTCCTTCAGTCCCATGGCGATCTTTACGACGTTGTAGGCGCCGTCATAGAGGCCGATCGAATTGTTGGCCCGGATGGCATCGCACATCATGGACAGGAGATTGTCGTCCTGCAGGAAAAGGTCCAGCATCTGCAGAGTATGGGGGATATCCCGGCATTCCAGGGTTCCGTCTCCCATTTCGGAAGAATGAATGGCACCCCACATTTCGTGCTTTCCGACCCGGCGGATAAAGAGCTTGGGCACCGGATAGAAGGCCAGTTCGCTGGGCTTTGTGACCAGGACATCGCAGCTTCTCATCAGAAGATTGGTAATGTAGACCGCTTCGAAGATGTCCTTATGATAGAAGGCGTGGATGCCGTCCACTTCGCCGTCGATTGCAGTATCTGCAAATGCGCTTGCTTCCTTGAAATCGTCAAAGTGCTCGGCAGCCAGATCCCTGACCTCCGGCAGAGTCTTTACGATATCTTCCCAGACATTCTTATAGTCGCCGACATTGACATAGAGGGCTGCCTTTTTCGAACGGATCAGGGGAAGCAGGTATTTGATAATGGCTTCAAAGATTTCCTTCTGGGCGCCGGCTCCGCCGATGGTCAGAAGGAAACGCATGGGCTGGTCTTTCTTTTTCCGCTCCAGACGCTTTCTGCAGTCTTCGTCGATATTGGAAACCAGCTCGTGGTCAATGTAATGACCCGTATAGATCAGAGCATCGTTCGGCATGGGTTTGTTGACCTTGTCCTTCTGCATGCCGTTTAAGATCTTATAGCCCTGGTAGGAATTCCGGGTCTGGATGGTATGGACAGCGCCTTCTGCCAGATGAAGAGCCATGGGCCAGTTGTCGGGAATGGCATTGACCACATATTTCATGTCCGCATGAATGGCTGCCTGAGCCGGCCAGACATGAGTGCCGATCAGGGGAATGTCTTTCGGAATGTTCTTAAAAATCGGAACCATAAGCTCGGCATTCTTCTGATCCGCCGCATTATAGGACAGGGCCCGGAAGCCTTCATAGTTGACCGGCTCCCAGACCAGCTTGTTGAAAAGACCGATCTTCGACAGGCGGGAGCCCAGGGAATAGAGGTCATTCTGATAGGAAATGACCTTGGTGCAGGTGGTTTCGGGGAAGGAATTCAGATCCAGCCAGTAGGGGGTATAGCCCAGGGCCTTGGCTGCGGATGCCATGGCCATGCTGATCCGGTAATGACCGAATCCCATACGGATATTTCCGACGATGATTCCCTTTTCGTGATCGAAGGACTCCGGTGAGGGGCCGTCCTCGATCCGGATATCCCGGACACCGAGCGAATCTCCGATGACCGGATTCTTCCGAACTATCACCGGATAGTTGACACTGCTGTCATCTCCGAATTTCTTCAGATACTTCTTTTTGGACTTTACGGCTTTCCGATAGACCTTATCGGGAAGTACGTTTCCAAAAATGGAACGCGACTTCTCTTCCATTTTTAACTTGTTCCTTTCCGTTTCTATGCTGATTTTTTTCATAACTCTTTTTTCGGATTTTCAAGATCCGCTTCAGCGATCGGATTTCTGAACCTGATTCCGAAATTTAATGTTCTGAATCGGATTTTCAGGTCCGCTTCCCTGCCTTCCTACTTCAGGAGGCCACCGATCAGAAGATCCGTCAGTTCATCGAGAGCTGCCTTATAGTGAATATGATTCTTCTTTAAGGTGTCATCGGAGAGGAAACGCTCAATGGCAGCCTCAAAGGTCAGCTGGAAGACAACCTTGTTGACCGGGCGGAAAACACCCTCGGCAACGCCCTGATCCACCAGGGAAAGGGTGGTTTCCCAGTCGGTCTCCAGCCGGTCTCTCAGATGGCTGGTGACTCTCGGATACTTGTCAGAAAGGGAATAGATGGAGCCGAAATCAATATCGGAATAGCTGACCGGCATGACACCGAGAACCTGACGAAGTTTTTCCTGGGTCGGAAGATCCGCTCTCTGGAGAATTTCGTTCTCATCCTTTTTTACGGAATCAAAGAAATAATCCACCATGGTGTAAAGAAGGCTTTCCTTATCCCGGAAAACGGTATAAATCGTCTTCTTCGACATGCCCAGCTCATGGGACAGGTCATTCATGGTAAAGCCTATGCCCTCTTTTCGGAAAACCCTGATGGTGCCTTCCAGAATCCTGGCTCTGTTGTGTTCGTCTTTTCCAGATAGAAATCCGCTCATCTGTACCTCCCGTTTTTCTCTTTCTTCAGTCTGTAGAAGGTGGACAGCGAAAGGTCCGCCCGACTGCCTGTTTTTTGAAGCCGATTTTCCCGGTTTCCCTCTCCAGGCCTGAAATCAGTGGATTTGTAAAGTAAAGCAAGGAAACCAGTACTTATATCTACGGTTTCCATCATAACATTGTAGAAACTAACCTACAATATGGCGTTTCCTACAAGAATACCCCCTTGGATTTTGTATAAAATCACCAAGGGGGTATCTATTGATTTTTTATTGGATTTGAATCCATGGATTTCCTTCTGAAAATCCGGAATGATTCAGATTGATCTGGATCAATTCAAAAATCAGAAAACAGAGTATTTCTTATGATCTGAGCGCTATGATCCCGGCCATGTTCCCGCGTTTTCCGCCGGTCGCGCGGTGGGAAAAGAGCCAATCGGCATTTTCCATCGTGCAGAGACCCAGGATATCGATGTGAGAATCTTCCAGACCCTGATCCAGAAGGGTTTCCCTTACGGCTTCCCAGAGATTCAGATAGAAATGCCGGCCACTCCCGTCTTCCATAATCCGTCCGGGCCTAAGAATCGAAGGGGAAGAAAATTCCTTAGAGAAGCGGTCGGCCAGCTCCTGGCTGACCTCATAGCAGTTGGGACAGATGGAAGGACCGATGACGGCACGGACATCTTTTGGATCCGTATGGAAATTTTCCTCCATCCACCTTATGGCTCTACCGGAAATCCTTCCGACGGTTCCCCGCCATCCCGAATGCAGGGCGCTGATGACATGATGAACCGGGTCATAGAGAAGGACCGGCAGACAGTCGGCGACAAATACTGAGAGGACCAGACGGGGCCTGTCGGTGATCAGGCCGTCCACATCATGGTAGTCCAGAGGCCTGGTCACGCCTTTTCCGGCATCCTCCTCTGTCACCAGACGGATATTTGCCGTATGGGTCTGATCGGTCAGAACGAAGCGATCAGGAGAAAGGCCTATGGTCTCTCCCAGCCGGCGGAAATTTTCCCGGACATTTTCCTCTCTGTCCCCGCGGGTAAAGCTTAGATTTAAGGAGGACAGGAAGCCCTCGCTGACCCCGCCCTCCCGGCTGGTAAAGCCGTGGATGAGGCCCGGCTCATCCTTTAGAAGGCTGCTCTGGATCAGGGGAACGCTTCCTGTCCGATTGATTACATATGACATAATAACTGCATTGCATAAGAGCCTTTTCCGGAACTTCTAAAAGCCATATTCAAATCTAAAAAGCTCTTATAAAAAATAGAAACTTTACAGAGTATCGATGAAACGATGGAAGGCCCTCTGTCCCTCTTCCGTGAACTTGTAGACACCTGCATCCTCGAGTACCTGACAGAAGACCTTTCCGATCTCCTGCTCCAGGACATGGTCTGCATTTTCCTCGGTGATGGCAATGCCTTGTGCCTTATAGTCGGAAAGGAATTTCTCCACCCAGTCTGCATGCTTTTCCAGGGTTTCGTTCTTACGGATGCCGTCGACATCTCCTGCGATGACATAGGGCTTCAGCTCTTCCATTTCCTTCTTCAGACGGGAAGGAAGAACGGCCAGACCCATGACCTCGATCAGGCCTATATTTTCCTTCTTGATGTGATGAAGCTCCTGTCTGGGATGATAGAGTCCCATGGGGCGCTCGGGTGTGGTCAGATTGTTCCGGAGAGCCAGATCCAGCTCGTACTTTCCGTCCCGCATTCTGGCGATCGGGGTAATGGTATTGTGAGGTTCGCCGTCGGTCTCGGCAAGGATCATGGCATCCTCATCGGTGTAGGATCTCCAGGCCTTTAGAATATGATCGGCAAGCTCGATCACACGGTTTTCATTCCTGCCGTCCAGACGGATAACGGACAGGGGCCACTTTACGATGCCGGCTTCGACATCCGGAAAGCCCGGAACCGTGAAAGAGTCTACGACCGGCGCTTTCTCCATGGCGAAGGTATAGTGTCCGCCCTGGAAGTGGTCATGGGTCAGGATGGAGCCGCCGACGATGGGAAGGTCGGCATTGGAACCCAGGAAATAATGAGGGAACTGCTTGATGAAATCGAAGAGCTTCCGGAAGGTCGCCTTCTCGATCTTCATGGGTGTGTGCTTACCGTTGAAGACGATGCAGTGTTCATTGAAGTAGACGTAAGGCGAATACTGAAATCCCCATCGGCTGTTATTAATGGTAAGGGGGATGATCCGGTGATTCTCTCTTGCCGGATGATTGACCCGTCCGGCATAGCCCTCATTCTCCATGCAGAGCTGGCACTTGGGATAGGCGGAATTCTTGGCCTTTAAGGCTGCGGCAATGGCCTTGGGATCCTTTTCCGGCTTGGACAGGTTGATGGTGATATCCAGGGTGCCGTAGTCGGTGTCGACCGTCCAGCGAAGGTCCTTTTTGACACGGTCGGTCCGGATATAATTCGATGCCCGGGAAAGATTGTAGAAATAAGTGGTTGCAGCTTCCGGCGACTTCTTGTATTCCTCGAAGAAGCGGCGCTGTACCTCGGCCGGACGTGGGCAGAGACAGTTCATGATCTTAGTATCGAAGAGGTCCCGGTAGACAATGGAATCTTCGATAATGCCGCGGGAAACGGCCTCGTCCAGAAGATCCTTCAGTACATCTGCAAGGACGATGTGGCTTAAATCGCAGTCGGGATCTGTATATTCATCCTCATGGAAGAGATCCAGAATCAGATTCGTGGAATAAATCCGCTCGCACTCCGGTGTCAGACCGCTGTCAATGCCATATTGAACCAGTTTCTTAATACTTTCCTGTAACATGCTTTTCCCCTTCTTGTTTTCAGAAATTAATAGCTCTTACAAATCTTTCAAAACTCAGAGCCGATCCTGTCTATTCATCTATTCAATAATGGTCACTTTTTTCCGGCCTTTTATAACAGGCGCATAACTCAGAGCCGCTACTATCATAGCACAGACCCGCCGGCAATTATGCGGCCCATTCTTGCAAAAACGCCTGTTTATGCAGATTCACTCGGTAAGTGCCCTGAGGAAATGCTTTTGGAATTCCATGAATAAAAGAAACTGCACGGTCGATCCGACCGATTCACTCCCTGTGACTCCTGTGATAGATCTTCTTCTCCTCCTGCATGGCCCGGTCGGCCTGACGGATGCCCTGCTTTACATCGGTCCCGTGGCTGACCCACAGGGTTCCGACAGCCATGGACGGGGTGCCCGGATCGGTCTGCAGTTCCCGGAAGGAGGAAACCATATCGCGGAAGCCATCTTCGCTTTTGTCCGTAACCAGAGCCAGAAATTCATCGCCCCCGATCCGGTATACATTCTGCTTTCCGAAAGTGTCCGACAGAATCCCTGCGGCATCCTTCAGGACGCCGTCCCCTCCGGTAAAGCCCTCCCGGTCATTGATCTCCTTCATGAAATTCAGATTGCAGTAGACAATGCCGACCGCCTGGTCTCCGTTCTGAATGTTCTGAATGCGAAGAAGCATGGCCTCCCGGTTCTGAGCTCCGGTTGTCTCGTCATGCTTTTTCAGATCCTCCAGGCGTTCGTGAAGAAGGTGATTGGAGACCTTGACGGAAATAAAGAAGGCGACATTCTGGAGGACCTTCTGGATATCCACGGTCTCGCTGGGCGTGAAGTTATGGATGCCCATGAGACCGACCATTTCTCCGCCCGAATAGAAGGGAACACTGACCATGTTTCGGATTCCTTCCTTCTTCAGGATCTGATAGTTGACCGGGAAGCGGTCGCGGAGCTCCTCGATGTCCTCGACCATGCTTAGATGCGGGGATCCGTTCTCAATGCCCCAGCCCCGGCTGACCTCAGGATTGACCATATTTCCAAGCTTCTTAAGAAGAGGATCAACGCCGGGCGCACACCATTCGAAGGTATTTCGGATCAGAGGGCCCTTCTTCTCCACAATGTAGATCCTGTCGGGATGGATGACCTGGCTTAATTCCTCAAGCACCCGGTTCATGGCTCTGGAATAATCCCGGTCCATATCCAGTGTCCTGCAGATCTGTATGATCAGCTTGTCCGTGTTCTGGTTCCGAAGGAGGGCCTGGCGGTCGGACTGGGTATCCTCCACAGGCTGGAAGGAGAAAACCGAGCAGCCGGGGATTCCAATCGGAGAAACCGTCAGATTGTACCAGCGGTCGGTCAGACGGTCGAAGTAGTGGCTGCTCGACTTTCTCCGATAGACCGAAGCCCGGGAGGCATATTCGATCCAGGAGGAATCCAGAGAGCCGAAGATCTCCGACCGGGTCCGTCCGACAAGCATTTTCCGTTCCCGTCCGATCAGCCGGCAGTAGGCATCAGACATTTCAAGATAGCAGAGATCCTCCGGCACGCTCGAGTCCGGTTTTAAAACGATCCTATAGATGACATAGATGACCGGAAGGTCATGGCAGAAGTCCGGAATCACCAGTTTCTGCGGGGTGATCATATCATTTCCCTCTCCCTCTGCCGTCGGCATGGCGGTCCAGGACTGAATGATCTTCTGGTAGCGCTGCCACTCGGTCTGAAATTTTCCCAGATCATCCGTAAGAGTGGGCCGGACCTCGCTCCTCAGATCCTCGACCACATTACTGATGGCCCGGCTCAGAGGCAGAAGGCCCAGGCTTAGGGCCGCGCCCTTCATGTCATGGGCGATGGCAAAGGCCGTCTTCCATTCACTGCTGTCAATCGCATTTTCCAGCTTTCGAAGAGCATCATCCTGGCTGAACTCCAGGAGCAGTTTATAATAGAATTTCTTGTCATCCAGTACTCTTCGAAGCCCTGCGCCGGTATCCGCTCCCCACTGGTCCAGATAGTCACAGACACTTCTCAGATTATTGTCCATCCACAGTATCCTTTCTTTCAAAGGCTTCCGCCAGCTTATAGAAGAGATGCTCGGGTTCGATCGGCTTCTCGATATAGCCGTCCATGCCTGCCCTCAGGCAGGCTTCCTCGGTGCCCTGGGAGGCATCGGCCGTCAGAGCCAGAATGGGAATCTTTTTCGCATCCTCCTGATCCAGCTTCCGGATCGCCTGGGCACACTGTTTTCCGTCCATGACCGGCATCATGAGGTCCATGAGAATGGCCTGGAAATGATAGGGTCCCTGGGTCTTGAAAAGCTCCAGGGCTTCCCTGCCGTCAGTGGCAAGTTCATAATGAATGCCCTTGGTCTTTAAGATCTTCATAATGACCTCGGCATTGATCCGGTTGTCTTCGACCAGAAGTACATTCTTTCCGTAGAGGATCTGCTCCTCATAGGTCTCCGAATGGTAGGAGGCCAGGCGGACCTGCTCATCTGTCGCCAGAGGGAAGGTAAAGTGGAGGATAAATTCCGTTCCGTGGCCTTCTTCACTGATGCAGGAGATGTCTCCGTCCATAATTCCGGTCAAAGTCTTTACGATATAGAGGCCGAGGCCGTTTCCGGTCTCTCCTCCCTCCGGAGCCTTCCCCTCCTGTTCAAAGGGAAGATACATCCGCTTCTGAAAGTCCTTACTGATGCCTGATCCGTCATCCCGGACCGTAATGGTATAGCGGGCTGTATTTCCGGCATAGCGGACATTGATGTCCAGGCGGATATGGCCGCCCCGCTTGGTATACTTCAAGCTGTTCTGCAGGAGATTCACAAGGATCCGTTCCAGGTGCTTGCTGTCCGCCATGATGACCCGGTTGACACTGCCCTTGACACTGATCTGGAAGTCCCGGTTCATCTGCTTCATCTGAACGGACATCATTTTATCGATATTGTCGACAATCGTCTTCTCATGAATGGCGGAGGAGACCGAGACGATCTTTCCGGCATTGATCTGACTGGTTTCAAGAATCTCTTCGATCAGTCCCAGGAGGTACTTGCTTGAAGCCTCGACCTTGCCCAGATCCTCTCTCACATCCTCCGGCAGGCCGGACTTCTGGAGATCCAGCTGGGTCAGGCCGAGAATGGCCGTCAGAGGCGTCCGCATGTCATGCGACATATGAGACAGGAAGCTCTCCTTCTCCTTGCCCTCTTCGACAGCCTTCCGTAAGGCCCGGGACAGTTCCTCGACCTGTTCCTGGTCGTCGATCTGCTTGGTCGTATCCACGAAGGTCAGAACCAGGCCCTGGACCTGACCGTCCGTATTCTTTCCAGTATCCGGATCCATGATATGGCTCCTGTAGGGAGCGATCCGAATCAGATAGGTCTTTCCCGAGGTGGATGCGCAGTGCTCCTCCAGGGTTTCCTCGGTCTCCAGGACCTGGCGGCACTGATTCAGAAGGTCGATCGTCGCAAAGCTGAAGGTCAGATATTTTAAGGATCTGCCGACATCCTGCTCTCCGATATTGAATTCCGATGCGATATATTCGGTGAATTTCCGGATATTCAGGTTCTTATCCACCATGATGATTCCGATCAGGGTGGTGGACAGGAAGTTTGCCATATCGTCATTCAGGTCTCCGAGTTCCTTGACCTTGGCCTGATATTCACTGTTAACCGTGTAGAGCTCTTCATTCACCGACTGCAGCTCCTCGTTGGAGGACTGAAGCTCCTCATTAGAAGTCAGAAGCTCTTCATTTGCCGCCTGGAGCTCGGCGTTCACGGATTCAAGTTCCGAGACGGCCTGCTTCAGCTTGTCCCGGGTGCCCCGAAGCTCGGTCTCCAGATTGGCGATCCGCTCGGATGCCGCCGTGTCGATCTTGAAATCCTTGACGTCCCCTTTGACATCCTGGCCGCCGCTGATAAAGACAATGGCCGTATAGTCGGTATTCCGTCCGTTCTGATCCAGGACCGGCTGGGCGACCAGCGTGATGTATTCCTCTTTGTCATCCAGCTTGACCGGGACCTTGTCATAGGCGACACGCGCCTTCTTGTTCCGGCTTTCCCTGAGAGCCGTGGAAACCGCAATCTTCAGGTCCGACCGAAGCAGCATGAAAATGTCAAGCGTTGCCATGCCGACCGGTATCGAGAGAAATTTAGAGCAGTCACCGTAGGTTCTAACCAGCTCGTTTTTCCCGTCCAGAAGCGCAGTCGCCGGCATCAGATTTTCCAAAATGGCTGTATTCAGCTCATTCGATGCCACCTGCTCCTCGGTCTCATCCTCAGCGGTCTGCTGGGCGATGGGCTCCAGATTGGTCTCTATGCTCTGCAGACTGTAACCCAGTTCCTCATGGGCCGGGGCCTTTCCGGAGACATTATGGATGAAGATCTTCTCATTGGGGCAGACCGCGCGGAAGACATCATCGTAGTCTGTTACGGACTCTGATTTTCCGAGGAAGAGATAGCCGTGATCATTCAAGGCCCGGTGGAAAATGGCGAAGAGGTTCTTCTGAAGGACGGTCTGGAAATAGATCAGGACATTGCGGCAGCTGATCAGATCCAGTTTCCCGAAGGGCGGATCCTGGAAGACATTATGCTTGGCAAAGATAATCATCTGGCGGACATTCCGTCTGACCTGATACTTGTTGCCCTTCCGGACAAAGAAGCGGGACAGGCGGCTGATGGAGACATCCTCGATGATATTGTCTCCGTAGGTTCCCTTCATGGCCGTTGCAATGGCATCCGAATCCAGATCGGTCGCGAAGATCTTGACCTTTCTGTGGATATTGAGCTCATCCATGGCCTCCAGAAAGAGGATGGAAATGGAATAGGCTTCCTCACCGGTGGAACAGCCGGCGACCCAGACCCGGATCTGCTTGGACTGGGGAGCATCCTTGATGATCTGCTTGATGACATTCTCCTTCAGGACGTCAAAGTATTCACTGTCCCGGAAAAAGGATGTGACCCCGATCAGAACCTCCTTGGCCAGAAGCTTGGCCTCATCCGGATTGTTATTGAGATAGCTGACATAGGACTGGAGATTATGATTGTGGGTAATGACCAGACGGCGCTCGATCCGGCGGAGAATGGTCGTCTGCTTGTAATAGGTATAGTTGATATTGGTGACATTTCTAAGGATGGAGAAAATCTGCGCCATCAGATCCTGGTCAGACAGCTTCAGCTTGGCGCTGGCATCCACCATGGAGGCTGCGATATGGGCCATCTCCTTGGCTATGGATTCGGGATTCTGGACCAGATCGGCAAAGCCGGTCGCTATGGCATTTCTCGGCATGCCGTCAAACTTGGCCGATTCCGGAGACTGAACGATAATCATGCCGTTCTGGTCCTTAATGAAGCGGATTCCGTTCGTTCCGTCGGAGCCGGTGCCGGAAAGGATAACGGCCACCGACCGGTTTCCGTAGGATGTGGCCAGGGATTTAAAGAAGATGTCGATCGGATGATTGATGAGCTGAGTGTTATATTCGTGAAGGCGCAGGGTATCCCCTTGGAGCTCGACATCGAATCTGGGCGGAATCATATAGACATGGTTCCGTTCCAGCTTCATTCCGTCCTCGATTTCCGAAACCTGCATGGTCGTGTATTTGCCGAGGATTTCCGTGAGGAGACTCTTGTGATCCGGAGCCAGATGCTGGATGATCACAAAGGCCATGCCGGTATTGGACGGAAGGAAGGTCAGAAACTGCTGGAGCGCCTCAAGTCCTCCGGCGCTGGCTCCGACACCAACCACACAGTTGGGCCGGCTGACCACCTTCTTGGTATTCTTGATTTCTCTTTCATACTCCATAGACTACCCTCTTTCCTCTATGCTCTATATTTCATCTCAGTCTGAGTTCTCCGAGCGGTCGGAGGTCCCCTTCTCTTCCGTCAGAAAGATAAAATTCTTCTCCTTCCGGGCCTGATAGAGATTCTTCTCCGCCTGGTGCAAGAGATCCTCCACATTTCCCTCTCCGTAAACCGCGCCGATGGCAATCCGGATCTGATAGACGACCGGGCCTTCCATGGCTAGGATGCTTTCCGCGGCATTTCGGATCAGATGAAGTCTGCCCTTCAAGGTGCCCTCGCTGACATGATCCAGAATGGCCACAAATTCGCCGTCATCATAGTGGAGAACGATGTCTTCCTTCCGGAAGCTCTCCTGAAGGATCCGGCCCATCCTCCGCAATATGCGGGCGGCCTGGGCTTTGCCGATCAGATCCCGGACCCGTCTGAAATCCAGAATCTCAATGGCGCAGAGAGCGCCCGCCCGGCTTCCGATCAGCTGTTCATCATAATAATTCCGGTTTCTGAGACCGGTCTCGTCGTCAAGATAGTCCCGCTCTTCCTTAAACAAGGGCAGATTGATATGGCGGATGGCCGGCAGGAATTCATCCCCTACCCGGACCTCTGCCTCCAGGCAGTACTCACGGTTCTGGAAATACAGGGGATGGGCCAGCATGAGCCAGCTTCCGTCCTCTCTGTGCTGAACGGCCACGGTTTTTCCGCCCCTGGCCATAGCCTTTGCAGCGATGCAGTCCCTGCAGCGCTCACGCATGCCCCAGTGCTTCCAGCAGAAGGTGTCTTCCATGGCCTCGGAATCCTTATGATAAGGTTCGACGATACTGCGGCTCTGCACATTGACAATATGGACATGGTCAAAGATCTTCTCATACTCAGCCAGGCGGAAGTCCAGCTCCGCCGCCGTAAGCTTCCAGTCCGAAGTCTCATCGATCTGCATGCGGCCGATAGTCACGGTCAGAAGCCGGTACTGGGAGTAGGTCTCCGCGCGGCTGGCGCTTCCGAATCCCACCCTGGGAAGGATGGCATGACCGTCGATTTCATGAATCTGCTCGATCTCCTGAATGCTCTTATTGAGAAGCTCATCGAAATTGGCTCGGGAGGGCGCCGTCTTTCTTAAGATGGCAAAGGCCCCCTTCTGGACCCGGGCGACCGTACAGTTCTCCTGGAAGGACAAGTGAAGGATATCCGAAATCCGAAGGATCAGATTCTCTGCCGAAAGTCTGCCGAAGGAGTCATAGATCCGGTCATAGGAAGGGAAGACAAGAATTCCCAGGCTGTAGTCTTCCCGGTTCTTCTGATAATTATCCTCATAGGCGGAAACGGCTGCCAGAAAGCCCTGAACAGACAGAAAGCCTGTCACGGGATCCCGCATAAGCTCGGCCTCAGCCGCCTTGGCCCTGGGCAGAAGCTTGTCGGCATCGATGAAATAGCCCATGAGACCGACAATCTTTCCGTCCTTATAGACAGGGAATTTGGTGGCCTGAATATTCCTTATTATTCCATTTAAGACATTCTGACCGGGTACGGAATAAACCGTAGAGCCCTGCCGTAAGACCCGGATTTCATCTTCCTTAAAGAGGCTTCCGTCGATATGCCAGCCGATGTCCTCATCAGTCTTCCCGAGAATCTGCTTTTCCGAATCAAAACCATAGAAATTTAAAAAGGACCTGGATGCCCCGAGGAATTTCCGGTCCTGATCCTTCCAGAAGAAATGAATTCTCGACTGCTCCATCAGGGCCGTAAAGAGGAGGTGTTCCTCTTCCAGGCGGTCATCGATTTTCCTGTCGTTTTCCGACAGGCTTCCCCAGTCATCCTGCCAGAGGAGGCGGACAAAGTCCCTGGGATTTTCGGAATCCGCTATGGCAGCCGCCTTGATGCAGAAGAGGCAGGTTCCCTTTGTTTCTCCCGGAACCCGGACCCAGGTAAATTCCATCCATTCGATCGAGCCGTCCTTCTGAACCATCCGGTAGAGAGCATGGTAGCTGTCCTTCTTTCTCCGGTTCATCTCATTATTGATAAAGAGATAGCCGGAGTTTTCCCGGAATCGGTCCTGGTCCTTGAAATAGATCCGCTTCCAGATCAGTTCGAGAATCCGTTTCCCGAGAAAGACATCGCCCGGATTCTCCCCGTCCACCGAGGACTGAAGGACCCGGATCTCCTGCTTTTCGGCATCGACGAGATAAATCTCCTCATAGGACTGGAGCAGGCTTCGAAGCATGGGATCAAAGCGGACGATATTGCCCCTTTCCTCTCTGGTCGCATCGGTGCATTCAGTCAGAAGCATGGAGCCCGAGACACTGTCGGCCAGCTTCTTCATCCGGATTCTTAAGTAATGGCCATGATAGAAAAGATAGGCCGTCTCGATCGCATTGCTTTTCACTGCGGACCGGATCAGCTTCAGAAGTTTCTCGGAGCCGAAGCTCTGTCCGGCATTGACTGCATCCTCCAGTCCATTCTGGCCTTCCAGGCCGTTTTCCACCATGAGATTCCAAAAGGCCCTGTTCTCATAGAGGATCTGAATCTCTTCCCCGTCAAAATAGACCATGGCTCTGGGTTCCCGGGCCGAAAGGTCAGTCTGTCCGACCTCATCATAGAAATCCTTCTGGGCCTGGGTCTCGAAGACCAGATGGTTGTTCTCCAGCTTGCTTAAGAGCTGGTCCAGAGGCAGGGGTCTCGAATAGTAATAACCCTGAATCTTTTCACAGCCCATATTCCGAAGCATATCCATCTGTTCCCGGGTCTCAACGCCCTCCGCCAGAGTATGAACGCCCAGCTGCTTTGCCATCTGGATAACCGCCTGGATAATGGCATAGGACTTCTTATTCTCATTGAGAAGGAAGCCACGGTCCAGCTTGATCTCATCGAAATCAAAGTCCTTCAGGGAATTGAGAGAAGAAAAGGCGGAGCCGAAATCATCCATCCAGACCTCAAAGCCGGCATTGTGAAAGCGGCTCATCTGATCCCGGATCTTATCCGGAGCATCCATTGCCGTAGACTCTGTAAGCTCCACACTGATCCATTCCGGATGAAGTCCCTTCTTTTTCACCATGCCGCTGACCAGCTGGAAGGGATCGATAATGTCAAAGTCTCTTCTGGAGAAATTGACCGAAACCGGAACGATGGGAAGCTCCTTCTCTTTCCTGCCCTTCAGCATAGAGGTGACCTGGTCCACAACAAAGCTGTCCAGCTTCCAGGACAGGTGCCGTTCCTCAAGAAGAGGAACAAACTCCGCCGGTGAAATCAGTCCGTATTTGGGATCATCCCAGCGGGTCAGAGCCTCCATGGAGCAGACCATGCCATTCAGAGTCCGGATGACCGGCTGATAGTAGACCTTGATATAGGAATGGGATATGGCCTCATCGATATTCTCCTGGATATAGTGCTTCTTCTCCAGGCTTTGCCTGAGCTCGTCGGTAAAATACTCGCAGTAGTGAAGGCTGTCATTCCGCAGCCTGTCGCAGGCCATCTTGGCCATATCCAGGTTTCCCTCCTGGAGCTCGTTTTTCGGAACGATCAGGATGCCGACGGTCAGATTCAGAGAAAAACTATCTCTTAAATGCAGGACCCGGTCGTGGGCCTGGCTGATTTTTTCTTCCAGCCGGTCGATCTCAGTGGAGAGACTGGCAAAATGATCCGCCGACAGATGGGCCGTCCGGTCTTTTCCGAAAATTTCAGAAAGGACCACTGCGACGTCTCTGATGCAGCGGTCCCCCTCTTTCATTCCAAAGGCTTCATTATAAAGTTTAAATCCGGAGATATTGAAATAGAGAAGCGCAGTCTTTTCCCTGTCCTTCTCTTCTCTGGCGCCTATGGCCCATTCATCCAGAAGGTTCAGGAAAAAGGACCGGTTATTCAGTCCGGTTACATAATCCCTGAACTCGATCTTTTTATCCCTGATATGATCCATAGTCTCTCCTGCTTTAAGAACGGTCGCCGTTTCGAAGATATTTTCGAATTTCCCGTATCAGAACCTCCGGCTCGATCGGTTTGTATAAATAAGAATTGATGCCGTTTTCCTTAAGCTCGGCCGGAAGATCTCTCCGGAGGGTATCCGCCGTAATGGCGATGACCGGAACGGATTTGGCCTGTTCCGACGGAAGGGAACGGATCTGCCGGGTGGTTTCCAGTCCGTTCATGTTAAGCATGACGACATCCATGAGAATGAGATCGATCCGGTCTTCATTTCCCCGGAAGGCCTCCAGGGTCTCCTGACCGTCTCCGGCCAGAATTACGCACATGCCGTAGCTTGTTAGAATCCGGGAGATCACTTCCTGATTGATCTTGTTATCCTCTGCCACAAGAATCCACTTGCCGGCCAGATCCGGTGTGCTGCCCCAGCTTGCGACGACCTTCTCCCTCTCGCCCTCTTCCAGAGAGGCGGTGAAAAAGAGGGCACAGCCGCCTGCAATCATACGGAAGCGGACATCGCTGATTCCGAGAAGCTCGGCATAGGCAAAGAGGAGAAGGAGACCAACCGAGGTATCATCCAGGCCGACCGGCATAAAACCAAGGCCCCGCTGGCGGATCATCTGGTAGAGGGTCTTCATTTCGAAGAAATGGTCCTGATTCAGGCGGGAATCCGTAAGCTCAGCGGAAAACTCGTACTGAATCCGTCTGCCTTCCCTGCCCTGTCTCTGAATCTGAAGCGTTACCGTGCTGTTCTGGGCGGAAAAGCGAACCGCTGTCTGCAGGAGGGAAAGGATGAGACGGAAGAAGTGCTTCTTATCGGTCCGGACCAGGGCGCCCGAGGCTTCCGCCAGATTCTTCCTTAAAATGACATGGCGGTCCAGGCTTTCCTGCCGCATCTGATCCAGAGCCCGGTCGATAAGGACATCCAGCTGGACGGTCTCGTTAGAAAGCTCCGGTTCCTTCAGGCCCATCTTATAGAGGTCCAGAATGCCGGCGGCCGAATCCTTTAATTCCATGCCGAGAAGAGAGATCCGGCTCAGGAGCTGATCCACCTCTTCGGAACCGCCGTTTCGGATGTTATCCTCTCTGCCGTCCCGCGTGATGCCGAGAAGGGAATTTAAAGAGGTACGAATCCGGTTATCCAGATATTCCAGAAGAAAATCCCGATTGTCTGCAGGAGAAGCTGCCATGCCTTCCTTCTTTTCGGCCCGGTCGGGATCCTCTGAGCGGCCGTCCGGATCCGCGGTCAGAGCGGATTCTTCCCTGAAATCATTGGTCCCGGAGACATCATTTTCCTTCCATCCGTCCATGCAAAACCTCCTGATACACTTTCCGCTTTGGTATTATATTTATTCTAATTTTTCATTATAAGATTTTCAAGAGCATCCAACTCTTCTTGGGTCAGTCTCCGGCATTCTCCCTCCGATAGATCCGGATCGAGAAGCAGGCTTCCCATGGAAAGTCTCTTTAAGGTCAGAACCTCCATGCCGACAGCCAGAAACATCCGCTTGATCTGATGGAATTTGCCCTCGTGAATGGTAATGCGGACCAGGCTTAGATCCCTGCCCTCCTCTTCCGGATCCTCAGGATGCGAGAGGACCTGAAGTCCTGCCGGTGCCGCAGTAAAGGTCTCGTCCACGACCAGACCGCTTCGGAAGGCTTCAATCTCACGGGATCCGACCCTGCCCAGGATCAGGGCCTCGTAGACCTTGTCCACATGGCTTTTGGGGGCCAAAAGGCGGTGGGCCATATCCCCGTCATTTGTGATCAGAAGGAGGCCGGTCGTGTCCTTGTCCAGGCGGCCGACCGGAAAGAGATCCGTCCGCCGCTCTCCGGGAAGGAGATCCAGAACCGTCTTCTGCCGGCGGTCAGAGGTCGCCGACAGGACGCCGGCCGGCTTGTTCAGCATGTAGTACTGGAAGGTCTCGTGCCTTACCGGCCTTCCGCAGTAAGTCACCTCTGCCCCGTCGGGCACAGCCATGGCCGGATCCCGGACCATCTGTCCGTCCACCGTGACACTGCCTTTTCGGATGGCCTTCTTCAAATTGCTTCTGCTGTCCAGATTCATATCAGAAAGGTATTTGTCCAGCCGCATCAGATTTCCTCCAAATCCAGGATGTCATCCAGTGAAATGGAGACCGTCCCGACATTTTCGACAATAAGATCCATGTGTCCCCGATCGCAAGCGGCCTGAGGACTTATGGCGGACAGGCTTCCGCTTATGGTCTGGACCAGTCCGCCCTTTTTTCTCAGGTCCCCGCGGAAGCTTTTCACACGAAGTCGGACACCGGGCTTGTCTCTCAACTCCTGCAGGCGAAGGTCAATCTGCCGTTTCTGGTCCTCGGTCAGCTCCGGCTTCTCCTCGGTAAAGCGGCCTTCCTCCCGGATCTCATCGCCGTAGCCGGTCAGAGCCGCAAAAGGGTTGAACTGGGCCGCCCGCTTGTCCATGGACAGGTGGGGATGCTTCCTCGGGCCGGTCCAGTCGTAATCGAGAATCTCTTTTATTTCTTCCTTCATTCCCGGTAAAGTCTCCTTTGCTTTCGATCCTTCTTCGTAAAAGGCCAGGCCATATTCTTTCTCCTCCGTCTGCAGACTTCCGATCAGGCCTTGTGACCTCCGATCGATCCGTTCCGGTCCCGCTGGGTAGCGCCCTCTTCTAGGTCCATGCCCTTCATGACCACATTCTTCCCGTATTTCTTCTGAAGTTTTAAGATGGCTTCCTGGGCCTTGTGGTCCCTGGAACGCTCGCGGGCCTTCTTCTGTTCGATTTCCTTCTTTCTGGCCTTCTTCTCCTGCTCTTCCTCTAAGAGATCAAAGAAGGAGAGCTGGCCCTCGATCGTCCTGGAATCCCCTGCGGTCACTGCCTCCTCCAGCCCGGCTTTACTTCCGCCTTCCGGCCGGATCCGGTCAGCGACGACATACATACGGCGGACCAGAAGGCTCGGATCCACGATCCGGTCGAAAAGACGGACCGTGGCCTCGACGATCTCCCGGTTGGAGCTGGTTAGAGTTTCCAGCCTTTCGGTTCCGTGGGCGGACTTGGGGATTCTCCGCCCGTAACGGTCCGTAACAATCGGACCGTGATAGTTCTTCCTCCGCAGAGGATCCGTCAGATTTTCGATATCATAGCCAACCGTCAGGACAATGCCGCCGGCCAGAAAGTGCTTCCTTACCAGGTCCAGGGCCAGGGTCTCCGCCATCTCCCGGACGACCAGGCGGGCCTTGTCAAAATGATAGGGCATGGCCAGAACCTGGCCCTGGGAAACGGACTTTACCATGGGATGACAGTTCTTGATATCCTTGATGGTGCAGGGCTCGAAGCCAAAAGCATGATCGATCAGGAATTCCGCATTGACACCGAACTCCTGATAGAACCAGTCCTCATTCCGGAGTGCCATGAGGGCCACCTCGCCCATGGTGTGCATGCCGTTCTTTTCCAGTCTTCGGGCTATGCCCGGGCCCAGCCGCCAGAAATCCGTCAGAGGCCTGTGATCCCAGAGCTTTTCCCGGTAGGATCTGACCGTAAGCTCCGAAATCCTGACCCCGTCCTGATCGGGAGGTATGTGCTTGGCCATGACATCCATGGCAATCTTGGCCAGGTAGAGATTGGGCCCGATCCCGGCGGTTGCCGTAATTCCGGTCTCCTTTAAGACCTCATGAATCATGGTCATGGCCATTTCATGAGGACTTCCGTGAAAGCTGTGGAGGTAGCCGGTCACATCCATGAAGACTTCGTCCACCGAATAGACCTGGATGTCCTCGGACGCCACAAAGCGGAGATAGATCCCGTAAATCTGCCGGCTGACCTCCATATAGCGGGCCATATGAGGCGGAGCAATCCGGAAGGTCAGAGGCTTATCAGGATGGCCGGCATTGATCCGGTCGACCACCTGGTTCACTTCAAAGAGCCGGGCCCGGCCGGGAATGCCGTAGGCCTTGAGCGAAGGCGATACGGCCAGACAGATGGTTTTCTCGGTCCTTGTCGGATCGGCCACAACCAGGTTGGTGGTCAGGGGATCCAGGCCCAGATCCCGGCAGGCGACCGAGGCATAGAAGGACTTGAGATCGATTGCGATATAGGTTTTAGTTGGCATCATATGCTTCTGCAATTTCATCCGCCACAAAGACTCCGGAGGCCGATGCATGAGACAGGGAATGGGTCACGCCGGAGCCGTCTCCGATCATGAAGAGCCCCGGATAGATGGTCTCCAGACGATTGTTGAGCTGAACTTCCATGTTGTAGAACTTGACCTCGACTCCGTAGAGAAGGGTATCGTCTCCTGCCGTTCCCGGAGCGATCCGGTCCAGGGCATAGATCATTTCGATGATGCCGTCGAGAATCCGCTTGGGGATGACCAGGGACAGGTCGCCCGGCGTCGCCTTCAGTGTCGGACGGACAATGCCCTCTTCGATCCGCTTCACAGTTGACCGCCGGCCCCGCTCCAGGTCTCCGAATCTCTGGACGATGACACCGCCGCCTAACATATTGGACAGGCGGGCGATGGATTCGCCGTAGCCGTTCGAATCATGGAAGGGCTCGGAAAAGTGCTTGGAAACCAGGAGGGCGAAATTCGTATTGTCGGTCTTCTTGGCCGGATCCTCGAAGGAATGTCCATTGACAGTTACGATGCCGTTGGTATTCTCATTGACCACGATGCCGTTCGGATTCATGCAGAAGGTCCGGACCCGGTCCTCGAATTTCTTGGTCCTATAGACAATCTTACTCTCATAGAGCTCGCTGGTCAGATGCTCGAAGATCGGAGCCGGAAGCTCGACCCGGACACCCAGATCCACCCGGTTGGACTTGGTCTCGATCTTCAGATCCTTACAGACAGACTCCATCCACTTGGAGCCGGACCGGCCCACCGAGACGATGCAGGTCTTTGCAACTGCTGTACCCTTCTCGGTATGAACCCGGTAAAGGTAGGCCGACGCCCTATCTTTCGAAGAAGAATCCGCAGAAACATCCATCGAAGCATCCATCGAAGCTTCGCTCGAAGAAGCCGCTCCTTCTGCCGGAATGGCCTCGATTCGCTCGACCGGCGTGTTGAAATGGAAGTCTACATGGTCCTTGAGCAATGCGAAGAGATGCTCGAGAACGACATAGTTCTTGTCGGTCCCCAGGTGACGGACCGAAGCATCCAGAAGCTGGAGGCCATTCTGCATGCAGAGGGTCTTGAAATGGGAGCCGGCCGTGGAATAAAGATGGGTTCCCTCGCCGCCGTTTGCCATATTGATCGAATCGACATACTTCATGAGTTCGATGGTCTTCTCCCGGCCCAGATATTCATAGAGGGTGCCGCCGAAGTCGTTGGTAATATTGTATTTTCCATCGGAAAAGGCGCCCGCTCCGCCGAAGCCGTTCATAATGGAACAGGTCTTGCAGTGGATGCAGGACTTGATCTTCTTTCCGTCGATGGGACAATGGCGCTTCTCGAGGGGCATGCCCTCTTCGAAAAGGCCGACCGAAAGCATGGGGGCCTTCTGTAAAAGCTCATAGGCTGCATAGATTCCGCCGGGACCGGCGCCGATAATAATGACATCATATTTCTTGTCTTCGAATTCCATGTTTACTCCTGTAAAATAACTGATTCAAACTAATTTCCTGACAGACCTGTCCGGTTTTGCAATCAAACCGCCTGACTCGCGCAGGCCTTCCTTTCCCGGACCATACAAGAGCCCATGCGGGCATAGCCCGATGGACTCCTGCAGCATTTTATTCACAAAGAACTAGCTTTAAGGCTTATCCCCGGAAGGGAACCAGGTCCTTTACTGCTTCCTTCATGGCATAATATATTGTACCCGAAAAAACACCTTTTGCATATAGCTTTCCGCCCCGGCCAACCCGGGCTTTATTTTACATTGGGGAAAAGATATCATAAATAATAGGACCGTCAGAGCTCATACATGTCAGGCGATCCAGCTATTCTACTTATGACACCCACAGCTTTATTATAGGGAACTGTCCATCACAAAGGAGTAACGTTATGTTCAGCCTTGATCGAAAGAGAGTCGAAAAAGTTTTTTCGGATTACGCAAATAACTATGATCTGTCTGATGTAAAGATCCATCTGAAAGCAGTTCACACCTATCATGTGGCAGAAAATGCAGACCGGATCGCTGAAAGTATCGGCCTTGAGAGACCGGACCGCGACCTGGCCTGGCTTCTCGGCATGCTTCATGATATCGGCCGCTTTGAACAGCTGCGTCAGTATCATACTTTTACCGACGGCATTTCCGTAAACCATGCCATGCTGAGCGCTGATATCCTTTTCGGAAAGGATCATTTCAAGGCCGATGACAAAAAGGACAGAGAAAGCAATCGCCCGATAGGCTGCCTCCCGGATGATGCGTCTTCGAAGCAGGCTCCTCTGATTCGAAGCTTCATCGATGATTCTTCCGAAGATCCGCTGATCGAGAAGGCCATCCGCCTTCACAATGTCTTCCGGCTTCCGAAGGATCTGACCGAACGGGAGCAGACCTACTGCGATATTTTAAGAGATGCCGATAAAATCGACATTTTCCGTGTCAATGTGGAAACACCCCGGACGGAAATCTACGACCTGACAGAGGAAGAATTCCTGACATCCGATCTCTCTGATGAAGTCTTTCAAAGCGTCATGGCTCATCAGAATGTTCTACGAAGACCGGGACTTACCGCCATCGATAAAATCGTATCGCATTTTGCTCTGGTCTATGGTCTGGTTTACCGGGAAAGCATTGTCATATCCAAAGAACAGGGTTATCTGAATCAGATGCTTCAGACCACATCCGAGAATCCGAAGACAGAAGAAAAACTTTTGGAAATCGAAGATGAAATCCGGAAGTATATGGACGAGCGAATCCGGTAAACTCCTGAGACAGCAGATGTGATTCGAGTTCCGATACAAAGATGTCATGATTCTCTGACATAAACAGTCCCGGTGCGATCTGCACCGGGACTTGTTTTTCAGCAATATTAT
>JAQYBF010000113.1 GCA_029338875.1 Lachnospiraceae bacterium | reverse complement strand
GCATCTCAGGAGAAGTCAGATCGTTGATTGCAACGATATCGAAACCTTCTGCCTGGAACATCTGACGGAATGCAAGACGTCCAATACGACCGAAACCATTAATCGCAACTCTTACTGCCATATTAGTTTCCTCCTAATACTGTTAATAAATACTATGCGAGCTTTACGCTCAAACCGTTATTATTGTAGCGGATACATGTGGCAAATTCAAGGCCAAATTAAAGACGTGCAGAGAAAAGCGGTTTTGTGAGAATCGCGCCGCAATGAGCGGCAGACTCAAAACAAAAAGAAAGACTGGCCAAAAGAATGTTAGAGAATGGTTCCGCCTCCGGCCACAATATCTCCGTCATAGAGGACAATGGCCTGGCCGGGCGTAGCTGCGCGGACCGGTTCCTCAAAGACCGCCTTATATTTCCCGTCTCCTAAGGATTCAATGTGACAGGGACTGACCGCATGGGCATAGCGGACCTTGGCCCCGTAGGAAAGGCTTGTATCCAATGTCTCGTTCTCCATGGAATTGACCTGGTCGAAATAGACTTCCTTCGAAAAGACATCTTCTGCCTCTCCGATCACAACCTCATTGGTCTCCGGCCGGATCTCGGTGACGAAAACCGGGTGGCCCATGGAGAGATTCAGTCCCTTTCTCTGGCCGACCGTGTAATGGGTGATGCCCTTGTGGCGGCCGATGACGACTCCGTCCTTGGTAACGAAGTTACCGGGTCCGGGAATCTGGTCCGGCACTTCCCGCTCCAGATAGCCGGCATAATCATGATCCGGTACAAAGCAGATGTCCTGGCTGTCATGCTTATGAGCCGTAGGAAGTCCGGCATCGAGAGCAATCTTTCTGACTTCGTCCTTATGATAGGATCCGATCGGCATCAGGGTCTTGCTGAGCTGATCCTGGGTCAGAGTATAAAGTGCATAGGTTTGGTCCTTCGAAGCTGTGACCGAATTCTTAATGGCATAGCGTCCGTTCGGAAGCTTGACAACCCTTGCATAATGACCGGTCGCAATATAATCCGCTCCGATCTCCACTGCTCGGGTCAGCAGGGATTCCCACTTGACATAGCGGTTGCAGGCAATGCAGGGATTGGGTGTCCGTCCGTGCAGGTATTCGCTGGTGAAGTAGTCGATGACGTATTTCTTGAAGTCATCCTTGAAATTCATGACATAGTAGGGAATGCCGATGTGGTTGGCTACTCTTCTGGCATCGTCCACCGCCGACAGGCCGCAGCAGCCTCCCTGGTCCTCCAGGATGGCCTGCTCCTCGGTCTGCCAGATCTGCATGGTAACGCCGATGACATTGTAGCCCTGCTCTTTCAGAAGATAGGCTGCGACAGAGGAATCCACACCTCCGGACATACCGACAACAACGGTTTTCTTTTCTGACAATTCTTGCCTCCATATTTACTGATTTCATGGATCGATTTTGATGAAAATCTCAGATCCCGATGTCTTTTCAGGATTTTGTATCTCGGAATAGAAGATTTTCTTGAATTCCAAGTTGTTCTCATGATTTTCTGAGTCTGCTCACTATTTTCTTCAGCGCATCTACGGTTGTATCGATCTCTTCCTTCGTGGTTTCATCCGAAAGAGTCAGGCGAAGCTCGCCCCGGGCTTCTTCCTCGGACAGACCGAGTGCCAGAAGAACATGGCTGGGATCCAGAGATCCGGCTGTGCAGGCGGATCCGCTGGATGCTTCGATCCCCATGATATCCAGGGAAATCAGGATGGATTCTCCGCGAAGTCCCGGGAAAATTATATTGACATTATTAGGCAGGCGTTTTGTCCGGCCGCCGTTCAAGCGGGTTCCGGGAATCTCGGTAAGGAGGCGGCTGATCAGATAATCCCTAAGCTCACTTTCCTCTTCCATGCGTTCGGCAAGTGTCTTCTCAGCAAGCTCACAGGCCTTTCCGAAGCCTACAATTCCTGCCACATTTTCCGTACCTGCTCTCCGGTTTCTCTCCTGGCCGCCGCCGTGAATCAGAGAACGGACAGGAAGACCCTCCCGGATATAGAGAAGGCCGACACCCTTGGGACCGTAGATCTTATGACCGCTGGCCGACAGGAAATCAACCGGAAGTTTGCTCAAATCAAGGGGAATCTGTCCGAAGGCCTGGACGGCATCCGTATGGAAAGGAATACCGGCTTCCTTCGCAATTTCTCCGATTTCCTGAATGGGCTCAATGGTTCCGATCTCATTATTAGCTGTCATGACACTGATCAGAACTGTTTCCGGGCGGATAGCCGTTTTCACATCCTCCGGATTGACAAAGCCATTGGAGTCCACCGGAAGATATGTTACCTGAGCTCCCAGTTCTTCAAGAAAATGACAGGTATTCAAGATGGCAGGGTGCTCAATCGAAGATGTGATGATATGGGGATGCTTTTCTCCATGAAGAAGAGCCCTGTGAAAGCAATCCTGAAGGACCCAGTTGTCAGATTCGGAACCGCCGCTGGTAAAGTAAATGGACGTCGCAGGAACATGAAGAAGCGAAGCCGCCTTCTGCCGAGCTGACGTAATAGCGGCTTTTGCGGCATTCCCCATCTGATATACCGAAGAAGGATTACCGTAATCTTCAGAAAGATAGGGGAGCATGGCTTCTACGACTGCTTTCTTCGACTTGGTTGTCGCCGCATTGTCCAGATAAATCATGACTTCCTTCTAAACTCCTTCAGTTTCTTCCTCAGTCTCTGCAGTGCATTGTCTATGGATTTGGGATCCCGATCCAGAATCATGGCGATATTCCGTCCCTTGTAGCCGTCCAGATAGAGATATAGAACCTGGCGCTCCAGGGGTGTCAGCTTCTCTTCGACTCTCTCCATCCAGAGCTTTACTTCCTCGGACTGGAGGAGGACCTTCTCCGGATCCGAACCCTCCTCACCCAGCTCTTCACCCAGAGTCAGGCTGCTGTCTCCGACCGATTCATCGATGGAGACATAGGAATTCAGAGGCTGGTTTTTCTGACGGAATAATTTCTCCCTGGCATTCTGGATCTGCCGGTCAATGCAGAGCCAGGCGAAGGCTGTGAAATTCGGATTTTTCTCAGGATCATAGTCATTGACTGCCTGGAGAAGTCCAATCAGGCCCTCCTGAATCAGGTCCTGCTGTTCCGCACCGGGGATATCTGCCGAGGATCTGGCCAGACGGGCTTCAATACGCTGCCGGAAGCTGTCGAAGAGTTCCCGCTCCGCCCTGGCATCATTAGCTCTGGCCTTTTTCGCCAGGATGGTATCCCTTATATTGTCCGAACCATTTTCTGTCGGCATGTTCTCATTCATACTATACAATACTTTTGTCTTGAGATTTAAATCCGAGTCCCGTCTATTTCTCATGAGGAGAAGAATCCGAATCCCGCCTGCTGTTGGTACTATTATTTCGCCTTCAGCATTCTCTGCCTTACAACCTCATAGGTCAGAACACCGCAGGCAACCGAGGCATTCAGTGAATCGATCTGGCCCTTCATGGGAATGGATGCGACCATATCGCAGTTTTTCTCGACCAGAGTGCTGACGCCGGAACCTTCGTTTCCGATCACAAGACCGATGGGTCCTGTCAGATTCAGGTCATACATAGGGGTTCCGCCCATGTCAGCGCAGACAAACCACATGCCGCGCTTCTTCAAATCTTCGATCGTATGGTTTAAATTTGTCACCTTGGCGACCGGGAGGAAATTTAGAGCGCCGGCAGAAGCCTTGGCAACCGTTGCAGTCAGTCCCGGCGACCGTCTCTGGGGAAGAATGACGCCGTGAGCACCGGCAACCTCAGCCGTCCGGATGATGGCACCGATATTATGAGGATCCTCGACCTCATCGAGAAGAATCAGGAAGGGGTCCTCGCCTCTGGACTCTGCCAGGGCGAACATGTCGTCGATCGATGCATAGGAATAGGCTGCCGTATAGGCGATGACACCCTGATGGTGGCCGGTCTTACTCATCTCGTCCAGACGTTCCTTGGATACGAAGTCGATCATGACCTTCTGCTTCTTGGCTTCCCGCACAATGGTCCGGACCGGACCGTCATTCAGACCGTCCTGGACAAAAAGCCGGTCAATGGTTCTGCCGGAGCGGAAGGCCTCCAGGACCACATTCCTTCCCTCGATTATCGAATCGTCATCTCTCATATGAATTTTCCTTTCTTCAGGCCGGTTTCCACAAGAGTCAGGATCCTTTGATCCTCTCCCTTCAGATAGAGCCAGCCCAGTAAAGCTTCTAAAGCGGTTGCTTTCCGGTAATCCATTACCGAAGCGTTTTTGGCGTGGGTGTTCGACTTGGCATTCCGTCCCCGGCGGACGATGTCCTTCTCCTCTTCCGTAAGTTCCGGCTCCAGAAGGTCGATCACAGCTGCCTGGGATGCGGCTTTTACAATATGGGCCGACTGCTTGTGCAGACGTGAAGGGGAGGTGTTCCCCTGGTCCACGATCAGAGTCCTGATGATAATCTCATAGACGCCGTCGCCGATAAAGGCCAGAGTCAGAGGAGAAAATGTAGACAGGTCCCGCGCAGGAATCCGGAAGCGGTCACGGATAGAAGTATTCAGACTCTCTGCCACTTGACGCCCTCCCTGGTATCCTTGAGCTGAATGCCCATAGAGAGAAGCTTGTCACGGATCTCATCGGCCTTGGCGAAGTCCTTGTTCTTCCGGGCTGCCTGGCGCTCTTCAATCAGAGCTTCGATCTCGGAATCCAGATCGCCATCCTTCTTATCGAGGATCAGTCCGAGAACATCGGAAAGCTGGTAGAAGACACTGTGAATCTTGTCGAGGTATGCCTTGGTCGAATTCTCATCGGTCTCGGTATTGATGAATTTTACGATATCAAAGATAGCCGTGATGGCATCTGCGGTATTAAAGTCATCATCCATGGCATCTTCAAAATTCTGACGGAAGCCGTCCAGAGTCTGAAGTTTCTTGTTCTCTTCATCTGTCAGCGGCGCATCGGCTGCCTTGGAGATACGGTCGCGAAGGAGATCGGCTGCGGTCGTGATCCGGGTCAGTCCGGCCTTGGCAGATTCCATGAGCTCGGCGCTGAAATTCAGGGCCTTTCTGTACTGAGTCGTCAGCATGAAGAAACGAAGGACCTGAAGGTCGTATTTCTCGGAGATCTCACGTACCGTAAAGAAATTGCCGAGAGACTTACTCATCTTCTCGTTATTGATCTTCAGGAAAGCGTTGTGCATCCAGTAATGAGCGAAAGGCTCACCGTTGGCAGCTTCCGACTGGGCGATCTCATTTTCATGATGAGGGAAAATCAGATCCTCACCGCCGGCATGGATGTCGATGGTGCTGCCCAGATAGCGCTTACTCATAACCGAGCACTCGATGTGCCAGCCGGGACGGCCGTCGCACCAGGGAGAAGGCCAGGAAGGCTCGCCCTCCTTCTTGGGCTTCCAGAGAACGAAGTCCAGAGGATCCTCCTTCAGGTCACCGGTAACCTTGATATCGCGATGGCCGGCTTCCAGATCGTCAATATTCTTATGAGAAAGCTTACCGTAGCCCTGGAATTTCCGGGTCCGGTAATAAACGGTTCCGTCAGCAGCCGGATAAGCATAGCCCTTGTCGATCAGGGTCTGAATCATCTGGATCATGCCGGAAATCTCCTGAGTTGCCTGGGGATTCTTGGTAGCCGGCAGAATATTCATGCCTTCCATGTCCTTTTTGCATTCAGCGATGTAATGTGTGGAAACCGCCTCGGCCGTTGTTCCTTCCTCGATGGCTTCCTTGATGATCTTGTCATCGACATCAGTAAAGTTGGAAACATAGTTCACGTCGTAGCCCTTGTACATAAAGTAACGACGGACCGTATCGAAAACGATCATGGGACGTGCGTTTCCGATGTGAATGAAGTTATATACGGTCGGACCGCAGACATACATGCTGACCTTTCCGGGCTCAATCGGTTTGAATTCTTCCTTGGACCGGGTCAGAGTGTTGTAGATCTTAATCATCTTTTTTCTCCTTATTCCTCTGGTAAAACTTTACTGGTGAATCTAAAAGTGTTTGCTTGCTTTCTTGTCTGAGCTGCTGCCTGATTTATTGCTTAAATTATTGTCAGGCTAATTGCTTTAGCTTTCATCAGACTTATTGCTTGACACATCCGCTGCAGCCTGCACAGCTTCTGCCATTATCATAAACCGTCTGGCTGGCTTCCTGGAAATCCTCGAGGAGGCAGACCGCCTGGGCGCTGATGCCCTCGCCCCGTCCGGTAAAGCCGAGCCGCTCTTCGGTCGTTGCCTTGACATTGACCTGTTCCGGAAAGATTCCAAGTGCATTGGCAATGTTTTCCTTCATGGTATCGATGTAGGGCCGAAGCTTTGGCGCCTGACAGATGACGGTACAGTCGATGTTTCCGACCATGTAACCCCTGTCATTGATCATGCTGCCGACTTCTTCGAGAAGCTTGATGGAATCCGCTCCCTCATACTTTGGATCATTATCGGGGAAATGCAGACCAATATCTCCAAGACCTGCGGCACCTAAAATGGCATCCATGACAGCATGTAAAAGTACATCCGCATCGGAATGTCCCAAGAGGCCCTTCTCATAGGGAATCTCGACACCGCCGAGAATCAGCTTCCGATCCTCGACCAGGCGGTGCACGTCATATCCTGTTCCTATTCTCATGTAACAATCTCCTGTTCGCTGTTTTTACAGCGGTTATTTTCTCAATATTTCTATATTCACCATGCTTTCGCAATTAATAATCGCATATTACTTTCAAAATTTAAATACGATTCCTCTGGAATCATGACAGTTTTTATAGAGCAACCGCAATAGGAGATCGAGCTTCGCTCGATAGCGGCTGCGCAGGTCTCGATTCCGAGGGAATCGAGACAATAAAAGAATCTGTCCTCATGGTTTGTCCACGAAGACAGATCCCACTTTATTAATCCTATGACAACAAGTCCTACTGGGCCTGAACCAGGCCTGCGCTGCTGTTGGCATTGGTCATTGTCTCAAAGCAGGTCACATTCATGCTGACCGAAACCGAATTTCCGGATATGGTGCCATCGCCGGCACTGATCTGGAGATCGGAGATAATACATCGATAAGGAAAGCTCGAAATGGAATTAACAAGATTTCTTGCAGTCTGATAGGACGATGTATTAAAGGAAACCGAAGCTACCCGGCGGACCGTATCATCCGAAAGGGTCGGATCACTCCATGTGATATTAATGTTGGTGGCCTGACCGTTTAAAATATTGCCCATGGCCAGAACTTCTGCGGACAGATTGTTATAGGGCATCAGAGATCCATAGGAGACATCCTGATGGCTGTCCAGATAGTCCTGCATCTTCTTTTCCTGGATCACCCGACTCTGCTCGGTCGTGATCTCGGTATCCAGCTCTGAAGTATCATACTGAGTCATTGCATTGGTATACATACGGACAACCAGTTCATAGTAGACTATGGCTACCATAAGGATGGCAAAGATGACAAGTAAAACCTTGGTACGTCTGGAAAGAACGACATTTTTCATTAATTTGTTCCTCCTTCTGAACTGGTTGAAGACGAGTTGGAGCTGCTCGTACTGCTGTCACCGGAAGATTCATTCGATGATACGCCAGAGGAATCAGAGCTGTCCGACGAATCGGAGGACCTTCCGGCCTGGGCAGCCTCACTGGCAAAGTGGATGGTATAGTTTGCGATGACGTGAACCGTATCCTGATCCGAGGCGGCAGCCGTCGTAACAGTTGCATAGGAATTTCTGGAATCCTGCTGGAGCGTGTTCAGAACCGAGCTTACCACATCCAGTGTGGTGGTTCCGGTAACAACGGTCAGCTGGTCTCCGGTAATGGAGATGGACTGAATGGAAACCGAGGGAAGAATATCCTCTTCCATCATGGTCAGCATATCCGGCCGGTCCAGACAGAGTCTCTCGTCATCCGTAAGGAAGGATCCGATCTTGTCATCGTAGGCCTTCTTTACATCACTGTAGCTGCTGGTCTTGTCCTTTAACTCCTGAATCGTCTGCTCCTTGCTCTCGTATTCCGCCTGCTTTTCATTGACCTTCTGAATGGGAAGAAGCACAGCAAAACGAACGAAGAAAGCAAGAAGGACAAGGAAAACAATGAAGGCCTCGATCGCATGACGATTCTGAACGGCGACCTCATTCCGAATGAAATTCATCGATTTCTTGGTCGGATATTTTGCTTTCTTTCCAAAAGAAATTTCTTTTTTCAGAATACTGGATTTTGAATCAGCCATAATCATGTCCTTTGAAAAAAAGATTGTTATTTTACTCGAGACAGATGCCAATCGTCGCAGGTCCGTCCATCAGAGCTTCTGCCGAGTAGCTTTCAAAATTCGAGAGGGGAAGTACGCGGAGGTTTACATTTGCCGCAATCTCCCTCATGAAGCGCTCGATATGTCCGCCGCCGCCGAAATAATAGATCTCCTCCAGGGAATTATCCCGGTTCTGGAAGGAATAATAATTCAGCGAACGGCTGATATTGACGGCGATATCGTTATAAACCGAGACCAGGGTGTCACTCTCCTGGACATCGTTGGTGTTCTCGCGAATGTACTGCTGAGCCAGATGGGGGTCCAGATTCTGCTGGGTAACCAGGGCATTAATCAGAGCGTTGACACCGGACTCGATTGTATTCTTGGTATCGAAGACGCCATTCCGGTAGATGTCGAGTGTGGTATCGATAAAGCCCACAGAAAGAAGGGCTGTATCATGCTTGAAGAAGTCCGGATCCAGATGGTTCATCAGAGACATGATGGCCATATCCCGCGGCGCAGCCTTGACAAGCTTTAAGCCTGCCCGGCGGA
The DNA here is from genome assembly GCA_029338875.1 of Lachnospiraceae bacterium. GTDB lineage: Bacteria > Bacillota > Clostridia > Lachnospirales > Lachnospiraceae > Lachnocurva. The sequence goes on along the minus strand of JAQYBF010000113.1, from coordinate 7,786 downwards.
AAAGATCCGAATAACGGCCCATCAGCTCTCTGGAAATGGCAGCTCCGAAGAGATCCATCTCTCCCTTGTCATCCTCATTCTTCCGGGTTTCGATCATGGAATAATCGAAGATATACTCGGACTTGTCTCCGGAGATCATATCGTGGAACTCATAGGGCAGATTCAGCATGAGCTGGTCTTCTGTCATCAGAGGCATGGTCACACGGCGGATGTAGGATTCCGCATCGGGAACGACCAGGGCGACCTTTCTGGTACGGAAGCCGTAGCGGCGGACCGACTCACGGATCACATCGACCAGGCCTTCCCAGGCAACCACGACTCCATCCTCGATCATACCGTCCGGAAGGTCGATTGCCCGAAAGCGGACCAGCCCGCCATTCACAATCTCTGAAATTTTCATCCGGGAAGAACCGATTTCGATACCGAGAAAACTCTTTGCCATAATCTTCTCCACTCTCATGTTTTATAAGCAAAGTTCAAAATACAGATTCCTGAGGAACCCATTGGTCTGCAGTGCTTTTACAAAATCAAAGCCGGTGCTTTTCATTCTGAAGCTGACAAGATTAACTACAGCAGACCATTTTCCTCATTATTATAGCAGAAATAAAGCAAGATACCAACGGATTACGATGGCATCCGCCCAGAGCCTGATTATAGAAGGAACAGGCCAAGATACCAGCGGATGACGTAAGGCCCTGCCAGAAGTCCGATCATGGTGGCCAGACTGATGCTGGGTCCGAAAGGAATCTTCGATTTTTTCAGGACAGCCACGAAAAGAAGTCCGATCAGACAGGCCAGAATCAGGGAAAACAGGCCGGAGCCGAAGCCCAGATAAAGGTTTGCCATGAATAACAGCTTGATATCTCCTCCGCCCAGGCTCTCTTTCTTCAGAACCCGGTCCATGATCAGAGACAGAACCAGTAAGGCAAGGGCAAATGTAAACCCGGCCAGAAGATTCATATAAGATGAACCAAGGAATTCATTGAAGAAGGCGGAAAAACGAAAACCGCCGCTGCTCTTCGCAGTCTTTCCGACAGCATCCAGGATCTGGAAAAAGAGCCACCAGACAATACCGAAAATGATAAAGCCATCCGGAATCTCATAGCTTTCGAGATCAACCAGGGACAGCCCCAGAAGAACCACGAAGAGACCCAGGCTCCGGAAAAACATAAGATTCAGATCTCCGTAATAAAACAGGAGTCCCAGGAAAGCTCCGCCCGAAAAAATTTCCGTCAGCATATAGCGGGGTGAGATCTTCTCTCCGCAGTACCGGCAGCGTCCCCGAAGACAGATCCAGCTGAAAACCGGAATCAGATCCAGGATTCCCAGGGGATGATTGCATACCGCGCAGTGGCTTCTTCCGGTCCACCACTTCTCATGGTGGGAAATCCGCCAGGCCACGCAGTTAATAAAGCTGCCGAAAACTGAGCCTAAAATAAAAGTCAGGATGCTGATGTATACTGTTATAAAAGTAGATATATGCAGAATATTCATGAGTCAAAAATTTTCTGGCTTTCTATAAATCAAGTCAGGACAAATCATCATTCAGTTTAAATGATTTTCAAAGAATCCACGGAATAAATTCCATTCCAATGATTCTTTTATGAGAGTATTTTCTTCTTCTTTTTCCTGGGATGCTCCCGCCTCCATCTGCGGATTCTCCTTATATAAAATCTTCCGACAAAGAAGACGATAGCGGAAATGGCAATGAAATAGCCGAGAAATCCCAGAAATGGGATGCCGAATATACGTGGTTCCATCTGGGTTGTACAGAGAATCGAGGATCCAACCAGAAGTCCTGCGATACAGAGACCGATGACCAGATTCCGGATGGCCCGATCAACGACCAGAACCAGATTGTCCGTGGTATCCAGATTCAGATTGAAACGGCTGTGGCCGCGCAGGTACTCCCGCATGATTTCCGACATAAGAGTCGGAATCTCGACACTGTTGACGCCGGCCCGGTAGACCTTTCTCGCATCCCGGGAAAGCTCCTCTTTCCAGTTGGCCCGGATCTTGTCGAGATAATCCTCGCTGACCCTGGTATAGGCGATATTCATCATATTGATATCGGGACTGATAACAGCCAGAACGCCCTCAACGTGGCTTAAGCCGCGGGCCAGCATGGTCATGCCGTGGGGCAGACTGATGTGGTTATTCTTCATGATATCCATCAGGCTTTCCATGGCTTCGGCCAGATCGACCGATCCCATGCCCTGGGATTCATATTCCCGGAGGAAATCCCGAAGGTCCGCATAGAGCTGATCCCTGTTGGGCTTGTCCCAGAAATCTCCCAGGTCCAGAACCGCATCGGTAACCTTGGAGATATCGTGCATGGCGATGCCTTCGACGCCACGGACCATGATCTTTCGGTCTCGTTCGGTCAGACGGCCCATCATGCCCATGTCCAGCCAGACAATCTTTCCGTCCCGGATCTTGACATTGCCGGGATGGGGATCGGCATGGAAAAAGCCATCGTCCATAACCTGCTTAATGAAGCTGTTGACGAATTTCTTTCCGATCTCGTTTAAGTCATAGCCCTGGGCTTTCAGGGTCTCGGCATCGGTGATCGAAGGTCCGTCAATGTACTCCATGACGAGGACATGTGCGGTGGTATATTCACGATAAAGCTTGGGAGTTGTGACGTATTTAATGTCTTTATTGAGGCGGGCGAACTCCTCCATGTTGGAGGCTTCCTTCAGGAAATCCATCTCCTGCTGGGCAACGGTCCACATTTCATCCAGAACCATATCCAGATCAACGATGTTCCGAAGAGACGGAACGGAAGGCAGAATCTTCACCGCCCGGTGAAGAAGGCGGATATCGCGGGCCATGGTGTCATAGATGCCCTTCCGCTCGACCTTGACAATGACTTCCTGACCATTGGACTTCAGAACAGCCTTATGAACCTGGGCGATGGAAGCTGAACCGATGGGAGTCGGCTCGATCGACGAAAAAATCTCCCTCCAGTCGGTCCGGTAGGAATGGTTGATGACCTCTTCGACCATAGAAAAAGGCATGGGCCTGACCTCAGTGTTGAGCTTTAACAGCTCATCACAATAAGCCTTGGGCAGAATGTCCGAATGGAGGGACATGATCTGGCCAAGCTTGACGTAGGTCGGACCCAGGTCCTCTAGAATCAGACGGAGCTTTTCAGGTGTTACGCCCTTTGCCACTTTGTGACGGCGCAGAACCTCCGTAATCTCACGGAGTCTGGACCGGGAATCCTTCTTGGCAGTGGATGTGGTGTCGATATCGATTGTCTCCTGCTTTACATTCTCGTCTGCCAAAGGATCACCCCGGATTCCTGTCTTCTGTCACAGGTTCATTCAGCCTGATTCGTTTTCTTATTGTGGTCGATATTTCACATACAGACCAGCATTCATGATCCCGGTAAATCTGTGAAATATAGACCAGGATTTCATTTTCAACTATTGATTGATTACTTCTCTTCTGCAGTCTCTTCAGCAGCTTCCGGAGCCTTGACTTCGGCCTTCTCTTCCGCTTTTGCCTCAGTCTTCTCTTCCGAAGCGGACTTTGCCTTGAAGCTCTCCTTGTTCTGCTCCATGGTGTGGCGGAGCTCCTGATTCAGAGCCTTGCCCTGCTCAACGGTCAGCTCGCCCTTCTGAACCAGGCTGTCGAAGATTTCCTGACTCTTCTCGGCTGTAGTAGCTACAGCGCCGACGCCGGCCAGGAAGAATTTCTTGATACCATCGGTAAGAATATTATTGTTGTCTGCCATAATGAGCCTCCTTACATACTGTATTACAACCCCTGAACGAAGTCTATGATCCGTGGAATGAAGATCCAGAAGCCGATGATGGCCGCCATGATCGCGGAAACCAGAACCGCTCCTGCTGCCGCATCCTTGGCGATCTTGGCCAGGGGCTTTCGCTCCTCTGTCACCAGATCAACCACGGCTTCAACTGCCGTATTAACCAGCTCCAGTGAGATGACCAGGCCAAAGAGAACCAGGCAGATCAGCCACTCGGTCTTCGAAAGATGGACCAGAAGCCCGACCAGTACCACACAGACAACGGCAAAGAGATGGATCTTGATATTCCTCTCTCTCTTAATGGTATTGCCGATTCCCTGGAAGGCGTAGCCGAAACTCTTGTAAAGCGGATCTTTCTTCACGGAAAACTTCCTTTCTTGATACCCCTATTTTACTCCATCTTTTCCCGGTACGTCCATAGAAATTGCCTGCCGAAGACGGAATTCCGAGCAGGAAGTTTTTCCTTACTCAGGGCCGTCTTCCTTCGAGATCAGAGCCATTCAGTCAAGACATTTGAATAGTACAGAGCTATCTGAATTCAGAAATCTTATCAGAATCCGAGAAAGTCATTGACAAGAATGACATGAATTCTGTCCTTATGCTTGGAATATCTGGTAATCAGGAATTGGCAGCAGATGGTGTCCGGCTGCTTACAGTCATAGCATTTTCCGGTTTTCTTGCAGGGCGTATTGACCGGGAAACGTAAGGCGTTGGCCGGGGCGGCCACATTTCTGGCCCTCTTGATGGCAGAATCGAGGTCCGGACAGACCTTGTTCATACCTACGATAAAGATAACCTTGCGCGGTCCGTTGGCAATGCAGGAAACCCGGTTTGCATTTCCATCGATATTGACAAGGATGCCGTCATCGGTCATGGCGTTGGCGCTGGCCAGGAAGACATCGGCATCGTATGCAGCAAGAAGTGCTTCTCTCGGATCCATCTTGTCCCGATCAATAAAGTGATAGTTTCCCTCTTCGATAGCATCGACGAGGCCGATCTCACGGGAACTCATGCAGCCTCCCTGGGTGACACTGCTGCCCTCGGGAATCAGAGACAGGGCGATCTGCTTTGCCTCTTCCCTGTCCTTTGCATAATAGCCTGTCATATTGCGGGAGTTCAGTCCCTTGATCACTGTCTGCGCCAGAAGTTCATTTCTCTCAAATGCATGTGAATCCATATTTCCTGTCCTTTCTATGCTCTATCTGTTCTGTAAATTGAATCGTCGATTGATTTCAAATACTGAAAGATCCTTAGTAACTCAATATTCCCAGCCAAACCGGATTTATCTGGCTTCGTGGAACGATTTTGAAGAAAATTCCCAATCCCGTTCCATTTAGCTCCGAATTTCCTGATTTCATGGATCGATTTTGAAGGAATTTCCTGATCCCGTTCCATTTCGCTCCGAATTTCCTGATTTCATGGATCGATTTTGAAGAAATTTCCTGATCCCGTTCCATTCTCGGAATTCCAGGTTATGTATTAATTCCCAAGCACGCGATCCATGTCCTCTACAATTCTTCCATCAATCTTGTTCTGTTCAGCCATAAAGCGCATGATTTCAATCGCTTTGTCATGGGACATGCCATCCTTATAGGGCCGGGTCTCGCGCAAGGCCTGGTAGATATCGCAACAGCCCATGAGTCGGTCTTCAAAGGTCAGCTGGTCCGCCGTCAGTCCCCGGGAATAGCCCTTGCCGTCCAGCTTTTCATGATGATTTGCCGCCCATTCAGTGATATCCTCCAGGCCACGGATCTGACGGAGAATCCGAAGGGTTCCGGCAGCATGATTCTTCATGGTCTCGAATTCATAGGTGTCAAGCTTTCCGGGCTTCTCCAGAATATCATGGGAAATAAAGATCTTTCCGACATCATGCATGGCTCCGGCAAAGTAGAAACGGATGACTTTGTCCTCGGGCCAGCCGTAGAAACGTGCCATCTTTTCCGCCTTATCTGCGACGCCCTTCGAGTGGTCACTGGTAAAGCTGGATTTATAGTCGATGATACGTGTGAAAAAGGCTACAAGATTCCGGATCTCTTCCTCCGTATAATCTCCGGTGTCGCAGCTTACATCCTTCTCGATAGACGACCTTAAGCCCATCCGATCGGCTTCCTCGAAAGCATCGATCGAAAGGGCTTTGTAAAAGAGGTCAACTGCCTCCCGGCAGAATTCATTTCCAGTTTTTCTTTTCACAAAATCCAATACCTTCTGATAGGTTTCCTCTGTCATGTCCTGAAGATGGAATCGGATATCCAGACTGTCGGACAGATAGATCAGAGCCGAACCAAGGCGGAACTCTCCTTCTCTTTTTCCAAAGGGTCCTTTCCCGTCTGCTCTCTCATGATGATAGAGGATATAGGTCGAAGAATCGGAAGGAAAAGGAATTAGCTTCTGCTGTTCCTCACCGATAATGCAGTGGTCAATGTCAGCTCTCTTCAGAAGTTCCGTATCGCCCAGTTCCCTGGCCTTATGTTTGCTGAGATGCTGATTCATAGCATTATCGTGAAGAATGGCGCATCCGGTCAATGTCAGAAGATCATCTCCGGAAATGCCGGCTGCCTTTGCCATCCGTTCGGTCATAAATGCGACCCGAAGGCCGTGCTCATCCGCCCTGCCGGCGATGGATCGTTCAACTTCATCCAGGCAGAAGGAAAAAGCAGTCAGCATGTCCAGAAGATTTAATTGCATTTATAGTACCTGATTTAACTTTCCAACCTGATTCGGTCATTCCTGAGCCATGTCGTTCTTGATTCAAGTCTTCCCTGATTCAAGCCTTCCTTGAGCCAGGTTTTCCCTGACTCAGGCTTCTGAAGGAAGAAGTCCAGCTCTTCTTAAAGGAGCCCGAAGTGCTGCATAAAGCAGAACCACAACAATAAGTGATACAACAGAGTTAATAAGAGTAACCCCGAAATTAATGGCCAGAGAGACATCTGCTGCCGCTTTTCCGAGGATCACAATTTTATAGAAATAACGAAGAAGCGGATCGAAGATGGCATTGAAAGCCAGGCCGGCGATGGATGCCAGAAGGACATATGTCGTAACCCTTTTCGGATTCTTTTCCGTCGTAATATGGCCGATCTTATGGGCGATCAGTCCGCTGATCACGCCGATCAGAAGCTTGATTACAAAAGTAATCGGCGCCTCTACAATATAGACCGGATCGATCAGATCTGCAATAGTCAGACCGATGGCGCCGCCGATACTGCCGTAGCCGGTTCCCAGAAGCAGAGCTCCGAGAACGACAAAAGCATTGCCGAGATGAACGGAAACTTTTCCGCCGCCGACCGTCGGAATCGGGATCGACAGGAAGGTAAACACAACGAAAGTGATGGCTGCAAAAATACCAGCGTAGACAGTTTTCTGAATCTTAACGTTTTTCATAATCTCTTTTCCTTTCTTACAGTTTGATTTGTCTTTCTCATTCGTTCATGAACTGTTAAGAAGGATTATAAGCTATTCTGATAATATCGTTATACCCAGTTTCTGATAATTTTATATAACCAGTCTCATCTATAAAAACACCTTATAGCCAGTCAAAGGGCCTCCTCTTACAAGCCAGGAATTCCTATGGCCAGTAATAAAATACAACTCACCTTGAATACAGCTCCCCTTGCCGTATGATGCTGCCTCTTGTGGCAGTACAGCTCATCTCGCCGTATGATGCAGCCTCTTGTAGCAGTACATCTCGTGGTCAGCCTTCTGGATATAGGTTTCCAGTCGGTCGCGGAGGCGATTCTGTTCGAGATCTGACCGGATCTTACCGAATTCCGGATAGCTGATACCGATACTTACATAAATATCCTGCGTTCTCAGCCGGTCCGACAGTTTCTTCTTCACCTCTTCTGCTTCTTCCGGGTCGTCCACAGAAAGAATCAAAACGAACTCATCGCCGCCGTAACGGTAGCAGAAGCCCTTGCCTGAAGCCGCATCCTTTAAGGCATCAGCCACTTCCTGTAAGACCTGATCTCCATAAGCGTGACCCTTGCAATCATTGATGCCCTTGAAGCCATCGAT
>JAQYBF010000112.1 GCA_029338875.1 Lachnospiraceae bacterium | reverse complement strand
CAGCCCTTCCCCTTCCTTAATAATAATGACCTCTATCTCGCAGCCCAGCTGACCAATAAGAAAGGCAAGCGGAAGCTCGGCATCGTCTCCATCGTCCATGCTGAAGACATGCGCTTAATCCACCTTTCCGACGGCTCCGTCATCCTTCTTGAAGACGTCCTGACCCACTATCTGCCTCAGATTTTCCGCAATCAAAAGGTAGAGCGGTCCAGCGTCATCCGCGTGACCCGTTCAGCGGATATCGATGAAGATGAAATGGAAGACAGCGACGATTACCGGTCCATGATGGAGGATCTGATCCGGAAAAGGAGAAAGCTCCATCCCCTCCGCCTGGAATACACCAAGGGACTCGAAAAGCAGGAGCTTTCCATGATGGCCGAATTCTTAGGACTCAAGGAAAAACAGCTCTTTCCCTCAGAAAGTCCCCTGGACTTCTCCTTCTTCGGAGAGATCAGAGACATGCTGAAGGGCAGCCATCCCGAACTCTTCTATAAGCCTCTGGCTCCCCAGAACTCGGACATGGTTGAAAACCGGACTCCCATGATCCGGCAGATTTTAAAGCACGACATCCTTCTGGCCTATCCCTTCGAATCCATGTCGCCCTTCCTTCGTCTCCTTGACGAAGCCGCCACGGATCCCCGGGTTGCCAGCATCAAGATGACTCTTTACCGGGTAGCCAAGAATTCCCGTGTCATCAAGTCCCTGATCCGGGCCGTGGAAAACGGCAAGGATGTCGTTGTCCTGGTCGAGCTTCGGGCCCGTTTTGATGAGGAAAACAATATCGAGCAGTCCAAGGCCCTGGAAAAGGCCGGTGCCCATGTCATCTACGGCCTGACCGGCTACAAGGTGCACAGCAAGCTCTGCCTGATCACCTATCTGGATAAAGCTGACAAGGTTCAGTACATCACCCAGATCGGCACCGGAAACTATAACGAGAAGACCGCTCAGCTCTATACCGACCTCTGCCTTATGACCAGCCGCCGGTCCATCGGCGAAGATGCCAACATCGTCTTCAACCATCTGGCTCAGGAGCAGACCGTTCATCATATCAACGAACTTATGGCCGCGCCTCATGCCATGCAGGACCGGATCATGGCCTACATTGACCAGGAAATCGAGAAAGCCAAGAAGGGCGAGCCCGCCTATGTCAGCTTCAAGTGCAATTCTGTCACCAGTAAACCCATGATCGAAAAGCTGGTCGAAGCCAGCCAGGCAGGCGTCAAGATCGATATGATCGTCCGCGGCATCTGCTGCATCACCCCCGGCATACCGGGCTATACGGAGAATATCAACATTATTTCGATTGTCGGCCGTTACCTCGAGCACTCCAGAATTTATATCTTCGGAGTCGATAACCCTGCGGTCTATATTTCCTCGGCGGACCTCATGACCAGAAATCTGGAGCGGCGGGTTGAGATTGCCGCGCCGATCTACGATGAAAAGATCAAAAAGAAGATCCTGTCCATGTTCTGGATCATGCTGAATGATAACGTCAAGGCCAGTGTCCTCGGCCCGGACGGAAAATACAAAAAGATCCGGAACAAGAAAAAGAAGCTGAATTCCCAGGAATTCTTCTTCTCCGGCTTTTTCTTATCCGGCAAAGACGAAAAATAAAAATATGTGTTCCAGGTCTCCTTCCATGCGTTATGATGATAAAAAAGAGACTTTGCTTTTGAAAGGAGCAGCTTATGGCATATCGGGTAGGTATCTTGACAAGCGGCGGAGACTGCCAGGCCCTGAACGCAACCATGCGCGGACTGGCCAAGACGCTTTATAACAACATTCCGGATCTCGAAATAATCGGTTTTCGTTATGGCTATCGCGGACTTATGTACAAGGATTACATCAAAATGACGCCCCGGGATTTCTCCGGCATCGTCAGCCAGGGCGGTACCATTCTCGGAACCTCCCGCTGTCCTTTCAAGAAAATGCGGGTTATCGAGGACGGCTTCGATAAAGTCGCAGCCATGAAGAAGACCTACAAGGAGCTGAAGCTGGATGCCCTCTGTGTCCTGGGCGGAAACGGCTCCCTCAAGTCGGCCAACATGCTTTCCGAGGAAGGCCTGAATGTCATCGGCCTGCCCAAGACCATTGACAATGATATCTACGGCACCGATTACACCTTCGGTTTCCAGTCGGCCATCGATGTCGCCGTCCGGAACCTGGACGAAATCCATACGACCGCCGAGTCCCATACCCGTGTCTTCGTTGTGGAAATCATGGGCCACAGAGTCGGCCATATCACATTGTCCGCAGGCCTGGCAGCAGGCGAGGAGATCATTCTCCTGCCCGAGATTCCCTATGATATCAACGTCGTTGCCAAGCGGGTAAGGAAGCGGCAGAAGATCGGAAAGAACTTCACCGTCATTGCCTGCGCGGAAGGCGCCATCTCCAAGGAAGACGCCAAGCTGTCCAAGAAGGACTACAAGGCCAAGGTCGCTGCCAGAAACGGTGCCAGCGTTGTCGTCGAAATTGCAAACCAGCTCTCCGAAATGCTTCCGGATATCGAGGTCCGGACCGCCGTTATCGGCCATGCCCAGAGAGGCGGCTCTCCTGTCGCTTACGACCGTATGTATGCCACCCGCTTCGGTATCGAGGGTGCCAAGCTCATCATGGAGAGAAATTTCGGCCGTCTCGTAGTCACCCAGGCCGGAAAGATCACTTCCATCCCTCTCGCTGAGACCGCCGGCAAGCTCAAGTATGTAGATCCCAATGACGACGTCATCAAGGATGCCAAGCTCATGGGCGTCACTTTCGGGGATGAGTAAATCTGCATCTGAATGACGATGCTTCGGCAATGAATGAATCTGCATCAGAAAAATGATGCTTCGGCAATGAATGTGCCCGAATCCAAAAAAACAAAATAAATTTCATAAACTTTTTATTATCTCCTCGCCATTGTCTGACGATATTACTTCAGTAATCGTTGTCAAGGTGAGGAGATTTTTCATGAAAGCATTCAAGGAAAAGACAATGAAGGCAGATCCGTCGATTGCTGCGGAGTCCTCCAAATCTGAACAGAAGCAAGTAAACAGCAATTCATCAACTGAAAAAAAGAAAAAAGGAAAAAGCAAGGCAAAGAAATCCGGTTCTCTCAACTTTCACAGCCTGGGAACCCGTCTGGCACTGATCTGTGCCATCGTCATTGCGATTTCCTTCTTCGTCATGGATTCCGTGGTCAGTATCTTCGTTGCCCGGTCCATCCGCCAGTCCACCAACCAGCTCTTTATCAACGTCAGTGAAAAGAACCGGAATGATGTAATGACAACCCTTCAGACCACAAACAGCGTCAATCAGACCATCCAGCAGGCATTGAAGAATATGTATGCTCAGCCGGATACCATGGATGCCGGCATCACGGCCTCCTGGCAGACCGAAGGTGAGATCTCGGGCCAGCCCCAGACCGTCAACGCCAGCTACATCAGCCGTGTAACCGGTGCTCCGATTTCAGCCAGCCGTTTTGATGCCGAAGGTGTCATCGTAAACTCCATTTTCGAAGCCGTTTCCAATAATAAGGAAATTGTCGGCGCCGGCGTCTTCTTTGAACCGGGTGCCTTCTCTTCCTCGGCTCAGGTCTATGCCCCTTATCTCAATAAGGATGATCTGAAGAATAACAGCCTGGAGAATCTGGCTTACGATTCCTATTCCGGAGAAGATTATTACAAGCCCGCAAAGGATGCAGGAGCCGATGCCAAATCCGGCTTCACCAATGCCTACAAGGAAGACGGCGTCAATATGATTTCCGCCTACTATCCCATCATGAACGACGGCAAGTTCGTCGGCGTTGTCGAGCTGGATCTGAAGGCAGATGTCTTCAAGAGCATTGCCGTTCATATGTCCGATTTCCCCGGCGTCTATGTAAACCTGATTAACGAGCATCAGAATATTCTGTTCAGCACCCATACCAAGGTTATCGGTCTTGATTTCAAGACCACCGTGGAAGCGGCAGCTTATAAGAAGATTTCCGCCGGCTGGGCCAAGGGAAAGGAATTCAGTGTTCAGACCAATTCCTCTTCCGGTCAGGTCATGCGTTTCTACACTCCGGTCGATGCCGGTGATACCACCTGGTGGATTCAGACCGCTGTTCCCGTCAGCGAGTATAACAGCGCTATGAACTCCCTGACCCGTCTGGTCATCATCTGCGGAATCCTCATTGCAATCGTCCTGATCTTCCTGATCGTCCGTCTGCTTCGTAAGGCCCTCTCTCCTCTGAAGGAAGTCAGCCATGCCGCAAACGAAGTCATGGAAGGCAATCTGGAAGTCAAGCTTACCTATCAGGGCAAGGACGAGATCGGCGAACTGGTCGATGGCATCTCCCATCTCATGGCTCGTCTCCGTCATATCGTAAGCGATCTGTCCCGTGTCCTCGAGGCAATTTCCGATGGCAATTTCAATGTAGACCTGGATGAAAAGCGCCGCTACTATGTCGGTGACTATCAGCCTCTCTATGATTCCCTGGTAGAGATCACCGGAAAGCTCTCCGATACCATGGGAGAAATCCGGACCGCCGCCGATCAGGTAGCCAGCGGAAGCTCCCAGGTTGCATCCGGTGCCCAGGCCCTGGCTCAAGGCTCTACCGAGCAGGCAGCCTCTCTGGAAGACCTGTCCACCAATATGAACGACATCTCCGCTCAGATCGCAGAGACCGCAAACTTAAGCGTCGAAGCCGCTTCCATCGGCAAGTCCTCTGCCAATGACGTGGCACTCTCCAACCAGAAGATGGAAGAGATGTCCGATGCCATGAAGGAAATCACGACCAAGGCCGGCGAGATCAATAAGATCATCAAGACCATCGATGATATCGCCTTCCAGACCAACATCCTGGCCCTCAACGCTTCGATTGAAGCCGCCCGGGCAGGCTCCGCCGGCAAGGGCTTTGCCGTTGTCGCAGACGAGGTCGGCAATCTGGCCAAGAAGTCTCAGGATGCCGCCGGCGATACCGCTCATCTGATTGAAGATACCATCCGCGCCGTAGAAAAAGGCGGAACCATCACGGAAGAAACTGCAGAAGCCCTGAAGAAGGTTGCCGACAGCTTCCGTGAGATCGACAGCCTGGTATCCCAGGTTTCCGAAGCCTCCAAGCGTCAGAACGCCGGTGTGGCTGAGGTGACCCAGGGAATCGACCAGATCTCCTCTGTCGTACAGACCAACTCCGCTACCGCCGAGGAAAGCGCCGCTGCCAGCGAAGAGCTTTCTTCCCAGGCTGAGATGATGAACCAGCTAGTTGCCAAGTTCCAGTTGAAGAAGTAAGACTTTTTGAAGGAATACAGAAGAGGCCTGTGAGGGAAATCCCCTCGCAGGCTTCTTTTGTTTGATGTGGACAAGATCGATTTTGAAGAAAATTCCCAATCCCGATCCATTGATCTCCGGCATTCCCTGTAGGCAGCTGCAGCTAGACATTGAAAGCAAAGAAAAACCCCGCAGGACGCATCCTGCGGGGATAAAATCATGTGGCATGGGGGATTTGAACCCCCGACAACCTGATTAAAAGTCAGGTGCTCTACCAACTGAGCTAATGCCACTCATCTGCAAGCGGCCTGCCAGTCGGTCTGATGATTGACTGGGCTAGCGGGATTCGAACCCACGAATGCAGCAGTCAAAGTGCTGTGCCTTACCGCTTGGCTATAGCCCAACGTTGCTATAGCAACAGGGTGGGTAATGGGACTCGAACCCACGGCCTTCAGAGCCACAATCTGACGCGCTAGCCAACTGCGCTATACCCACCATAATGTGCTCGCGGGGATTCGAACCCCGGACAACCGGCTTAGAAGGCCGGTGCTCTATCCAGCTGAGCTACGAACACATATATGTAGCAAAGTTCTACATGCACTGTTCATACTCGCCTATAGACTTTGCAAACGAGATCAGATCAGGCTATCTTATAAAACCGATCACGGATCCCGGTTAAGCGGGTGATGGGAATCGAACCCACGTATCCAGCTTGGAAGGCTGGTGTTCTACCATTGAACTACACCCGCACATTTAATCTAGCGTAATCGGGGTGACAGGATTCGAACCTGCGACCCCCTGGTCCCAAACCAGGTGCTCTAGCCAAACTGAGCCACACCCCGAACTGATTGGCGTTTGGCCATAACTCGAAACGCAAGTGTTATTATACGTAAATTCAGAAATCATGTCAAGGATTTTTTCAACAAATTT
>JAQYBF010000111.1 GCA_029338875.1 Lachnospiraceae bacterium | reverse complement strand
TAATCTGCTTCTCCGGAATCTGAATGGATACATCCTTCAGAGCGTGGTGATCACCATACCACAGGTTCAGTTTATTTGCTTCGATTGCATACTTCATAATTTTTTCCCTATATTGTCGATTTCGAAGAAATCGGGACCTACGCAGATGCCTCCGAACGGAGTTCGGTCTTCAATGGCATCTGCTCCTTTATTTCTTCAGTTTCTTACCTGCAAAATCTGCCAGGAAGTTAATGAGTAAGGTCAGAAGAATCAAAATGACGGCGATGGCGAAGGCCACGTCGGTTTCACCACGCTCACTGGCGTATACATAGAGTGCAACGGTCAGTGTTGCAGAGGAGGAAGTCAGTGCATGGAAGAAATCGTTTAAGACCAGGCCGAATCCGGCGGTGAAAAGGAGAGCCGCCGACTCTCCTACGATTCGTCCGATGGCCAGGATGCATCCGGTAACAATACCGTCCATGGAGTTCGGCAGAACCACGGTCCGGATCATGTACCATTTGCCGGCGCCCAGTGCCAGAGAGCCTTCCCGGTAGCTGGCAGGAACCGTCTTCAGACTTTCCTGGGTGGTTCGGATGATGGTCGGAAGAACCATCATAACCAATGTCAGTCCGCCGGCCAGGATGCCCTGCTGGAGTCCCATGAGCTGGGTGAAGATCAGCATACCGACCAGACCGAAGATGATGGAGGGGATGCCGGTCAGGATCTCTGTCGCAAATTCAATGATCGAAACCAGCTTCTTGTTCTTGGCGTACTCAGTCAGGTAGATGGCCGCGCCGACACCGATCGGAAGCACGATGACCATGGCAACGATGATAATGTAGAGCGTGTTCAGAATATTGGGCAAAATTCCGATCGTGCCTTTGAGATAACTGGTCTCCGAAGTCAGAAGCTTCCAGGTCAGATGAGGAATACCCCGATAGAAAATGTAGCCCAGAATGAAGAAAAGAAGGAAAACCGTAATGATGGAGCAGAGATAGAGAAGGCCGCGGATGGTCTTGTTCCAGATCTTACGTCCGGCCTTACGGCTGATGTCTCTGGTGATGGAGTTCGAGCAGTTTACCATTTGAATATTTTCAACACTGGTCATTTACTTATCCCCCTTTCCACGGATCAGAGCATTTAACACGCCGTTGATCAGCATAATGAACAGGAAGAGAACCAGCCCGATCGAAAACAGAGCATTTCTCTGCAGAGATCCGACCGAAGCATAGGACATTTCGGATGCAATGGCTGTCGTCATGAAACGAACAGACTTCAAAAGTCCTGGCATATTTGCAACGTTTCCGGATACCATGATAATGGCCATTGCTTCTCCGATCGCACGGCCGACACCGAGGACAATTGAAGCTGCAATTCCGCTTCGTGCAGCATGGACAGAAACTTTCATATAAGTCTCGGTCTCAGTTGCACCCAGAGCCAGGGAAGCATCTTCATACTCCTTTGGAACTGCATTCAATGCAGTTACCGAGACATTGATAATGGAAGGCAGAATCATGATAGCCAGGACAATGATGGCCGCCAGGAGGGTTGCACCGGAAGACAGTTTGAAGATCTTCTGAATTGCTGGAACCAGAACGATCATGCCGACCAGGCCGTAGACAACAGAGGGAATACCGGCAAGGAGCTGAACTGCTGTCTGAATGACTTTAGCCGGTCCGGTCGGAGCCATCTTCGAAAGGTAGATTGCGGTCATAAGTCCGATCGGGACGCCAAGGATTACGGCACCGGCTGTTCCGTAGATGGAAGTCAGAATAAAGGGAAGGATACCGAATTGGGGGTTGACCTTGGCGGTCGATTTCCAGACTCTGCCAAAAAGGAATTTGGTCAGTCCGATTTCTCTGATGGCCGGAATACCGGAAATAATCAGGTAGATCGAAATGGCCAGGACAAAGGTCACGGCGCAGAGGCCGCAGATCAGGAAGATGATCTGGGGAATCCGCTCGAAGGCCTTCTTCTGTCTTGAGAATTTCTCTAAGTTGCTTTCCTTCGTTCGCAAATCATTTGATTGAAATTCATTTACTTGTGAAACATTGTCTGCTGCCGAATTTGCAGAAACACTGACCGTTTCATTTTCTTTACTTGTCATAGCTTTATCTTTCTACTTATTCTGGAAATAGATTTATTGGATCTTCTTTCCAATTTCTATAAGTATATTTGCATCAGTCTCTTTCATCTTCAGCAGATGAAAAATCTCTTTTATAGAAATGGACGAGGAAATGGTCTGCATTTCTCCCGTCCATCCGTAAGCTGTGAATCCGATTGTTATTACTGTGCTTTCGGAACGGCACCGGCCTTGGTGATCAGATCAGCGACATCCTTGGAAGTTGCATAATCGAAGAATGCCTGAGCGGTATCGGAAAGCTTGGTATCCTTCTTTGTAATCAGGTTGAAATCACGCTGTACCTTGTAGCTTCCGTCCTTGATGTTCTTTTCGTTACACTCAACACCGCCGACGGTCAGGACCTTGACATCCTTGCTGTTCTCAACGGCTGAGTAAGAAGCATAACCGATGGCGCTCTTGGAGTTCTTGACGGCCTCGATAACAGCACCGGTAGAAGTAAGCTCCTGTGCGTATTTGCACTGATCAGCGGTATTGGTTACAGTCTCGAAACCATCTCTGGTACCGGAACCTGCCTCACGGCCGATTGCTGCAATCTCACCGGAATCTCCGCCGACTCCGGACCAGTCGGTAACCTGACCGGTATAAATCTGAGCGATCTGATCAATGGAGATATCCTTCAGGGAATTGTCCTTATTTACGATGATTGCAATACCGTCAAGCGCGATGGTTGTCTGCTCCAGGCCCTTGGACTTCTCATCGTCCTTCAGATCTCTGGAAGCCAGGCCGATATCAGTGGAGCCATTGGAAACTGCCTCGATACCGGAGCCGGAACCGGTTGCATCGTAGGTAACCTTGACATTCGGGTACTTCTGCATGAAGGATTCGGACAGAGCACCGATGACTTCCTCCATGGAAGTGGAACCGTTGGTGGATACATTGCCTGACAGGTTCTTGGTTTCTGTTGTCTTGGAGCTGCTGTTGCTGCTGGAGCTGGAACTTGAGCCGGAGCTTGAGCTTCCGCATCCGACAAAAAGAGATGCTGTCAGAAGAGCGGTCAGACCGATTGCAGCAGTACGCTTGCCAACAGACTTCAGATTCAATGTTTTCATTTCTTTCCTCCTCGTTTTATCAAACGAAAAACACCTGTAAGTTTCTTTTGCTTACAGGTGTTATCTTAGAGATTTTATGTGAAGTCTATTATCGGTGCTTTGTAAAGTCTTTGTAAAAAATGTAAAGGCGTAAGATTACGATGTAATATGTCATGATTCTGAAAGAATCATGACAGACCCCAAGGATTCTCCGTCTTGTAGAGAGATCCGGCCGGATGATTATAGCCGATCTTCTCCGGGCAGATGCCGATGAATTTCAGGGCATCATAGAGACTCTTAGCATAGTGGCCGAACATCACAGCGCCATGATGAGGATAATGATTCTCGATCAGCTCATAGCGGTAGAAACGTCCCATTTCAGGGATAGCAAAGACACCGATGGATCCGAAGGACCGTGTCTTGACCGGAAGAACCTCGCCCTCTGCAGCATAGGCTCTCAAGTCTGCGTCTGCAGTGGACTGAATCCGATAGAATGTGATGTCGCCCGGCTTGATGTCGCCTTCCATGGTTCCGTCGCACCATTCTTTCGGATGGGTATTGGCCATGATCTTCTGATAGCCGATATGAGGATCTGTCAGATAATTGGAGCAGGTGTTGCCGCAGTGGAAGCCCATGAAGGTATCGGTATGCTTCCAGTCGTAGTCGAACTTGCCCTTGATTTCTTCTTCATACATATCCTTGGGTACGGAGTTATTGATATCGAGAAGGGTAACCGGATGTCCGGATACGCACCAGCCGATGTACTCGGACAGGGTTCCGTAAATATCAACCTCGCAGGAAACAGGAATTCCTCTTCCGGTCAGACGGCTGTTGACGAAGCAGGGAACGAAACGGAACATATCCTCGAATGCCGGCCAGCACTTGGTGGTCAGAGCAACATATTTCCGATAACCCTTATTGGCATCGATCCAGTCCAGAAGGGTTACTTCATAGGCTGCGAACTTGTCCAGCATCTTGGACTGAGCCTCGGACATCTTTCCTTCCTCGATATGAAGTTCCATCATCATATCAAGCTTTGTTGCATGAATCCGCTCATTCTGTCCCTTGACGACATCTTCCGGAAGGTCGAATTTCTCGGGTTCATAGTGCTTTTCATATGCTTCATAGAGATCCAGCTCGGACTCTTCTTCAATTTCGACATTCAGATTGTAGAGCTGACGGATGGGTGCGTTGCAGGCCAGGAAATTTGCAGGACGGGGACCGAAGGAAATGATCTTTAAGCCATCAAGTCCCAGACGTACACGTGCAATGGGCAGGAATTCATGAATCATATCAGCACAGGCAGCTGCATCACCGACCGGATATTCCGGAATCCAGACTCTGGTATTCCGAAGATTCAGGTTGTAGGAAGCATTGAGCATGCCGCAGTAGGCATCGCCACGGCCTTCGATCCCCAGGGTGTTCTTGCCCTCTTCTGCTGCTGCACAGAACATAACCGGTCCGTCAAAGTGCTTTGCCAGCAGGGTTTCAGAGATTTCCGGTCCGAAATTTCCGAGATATACACAAAGGGCGTTGCAGCCGGCCTTCTTTACATCTTCCAGAGCATTGACCATGTCAATCTCGGATTCTACGATGGTAATAGGACATTCGTAGAGACTGTCAGCTCCGTACTTCTCTATGTAAGCCTTGGCAACGGCCTTTCTCCGGTTTACCGCAAGCGGTGCCGGGAAACAGTCACGGGATACAGCGACCAGACCAACTTTTACTTCAGGAATGTTACTTGTCATGATTTTTTCCTCCAATACATAACATTGTGATTTTGATTGAGAAAAGATTCTCAATTCTTTCATTTTCAGCAGACCTTCTGTTGAATCAGACCCTATGTCTATTGTATTACTTTATGATCTGAAATATAGAGCCAGTTACAGTATGGTCTGCATTCTTACTTGATCAGAAACAGGCAGTGCTATCTGTATTTACTGTCGTTTGAAAATATTAATTCTCAGCTGGCAGTGTGAGCTTAGGGAAGACATGCTTCAGGGCCGGATAAAGCTCCCGGTAAACCTGATAGCGCTCTTCGTAACGGCTGACAATCTCCGGATCAGGTTCGGTGACTGCCTTCACGCGGATCAGTGCCTTTACGGCCTCTTCCACCGATGCATAAGCGCCATCGCAGACAGCTGCCAGAATGGCTCCGCCATAGCCCGGGCCCTGCTCGGTTTCCGGCTGTTTCAGCGTGAGATTCCAGATATTGGCACAGATATTTCTCCAGATAGGATTTCTGGATCCGCCGCCGCAGATCATGGACTCTGTAAGAACGATGCCCGCTTTTCTGGCTTCTTCGAGCGAGTCACGCATGCCGAAGGCGACGCCCTCCATCATGGCCTGAACCAGATCAACCCGCTTCGTATCCATGGACATGCCGATAAAGCAGGATCTTGCCGAAGGATCGTTGTGAGGTGCCCGCTCGCCCATGAGATAAGGGAGATAGAAGACCTGATTTCTGCCCCAGTTTTCCTTCTTAACCTGACCGCGCTCCGCATCGTAATCCTTGGTCTGAAGAATTTCTTCCATCATCCATTTATTGCAGGAAGCAGCGGAAAGCATGCAGCCCATTAAATGATAGCCGCCATCGGCATGAACGAAGGAATGAATGCCCTCGGAAGGAAGGGTAAATTGTGCAGTCGGAATGAAGACCGTTCCGGAAGTTCCTAGAGAGATGTTGCAGGTTCCCTCTCCGACCGTTCCGGTTCCGATGGCTGCAGCCGCATTGTCTCCGGCGCCGGCGCAGACACGAACCGATTCCGGAATTCCGAGTTCCTTTGCAACCTCCGGACGAAGTGTTCCGATTTCTTCATAAGATTCATGAAGTTTGGGCAACTGTTCCTTTCGGATTCCGCAGATCGAGAGCATCTCATCGGACCAGCACTTGTTCTTCACATCCAGAAGCAGCATGCCGGAGGCATCGCTGTAATCTGTCACAAAGCTTCCGGTCAGAAGATAGTTGATATAGTCCTTGGGAAGCATGATCTTTCTGATTTTGCTGAAGTTCTCCGGCTCATGCTTTCTGACCCAGAGGATCTTCGGCGCTGTGAATCCGGCGAAAGCGATATTTCCGGTGTATTCCCGAAGCTTATCCTTACCGACCTTCTGATTCAGTTCCTCGGTCTCTTCCTGGGTCCGTCCGTCATTCCACAGGATGGCCGGCCGGATGACCTGATCTCTGTCATCGAGAATGACGAGGCCATGCATCTGTCCGCCTGCTCCGATGGCCCGGACCTGACTCCTGTCGATGTCTGAAAGAAGTTCTTTCAGTCCGTCCATAACCTGCTTCCACCAGTCAGCCGGTTCCTGTTCGGACCAGCCTGGCTTCGGGAAATGAAGCGGATAATCGCGGGAGACAATCTTCTGAATCTCTCCCTTTTCATTCATGAGAAGGATCTTGACTGCGCTTGTGCCAAGATCAATACCGATATAATACATTCGATTCTGCCCCCTGATTGTCAAATTCGATTTTCTTCTGATCTTCTCTATATATAGGGGATTTTTGCATCTGTTAGCAAAAGCCTTCTCGCCTGTAAAAATAGAAGCTTTTTGCATCTGTAAGCAAAATCCTTCTCGTCTATAAATAGAGGTTTTTCGATCGAAGAATGAGCGTTTTCTAAACTTTTATAAAGTAACTTTATAAAAGCATATTCATCATAGATTCTTACTGGTCTTTTGTCAATTCAATCTGTCGTTAAACAGGATAAATTTTGTAGAAAAATCGATATAGCGATGTGAAAGTCATCAGCGTGCGAATCCAAACAAAAAGCCTCCCGGCATTCGCCGGGAGGTTTTTTGTTCAATGAATCAGAAGCTGAATCTTCAGGTGCTTCAGATGGGTCTATATTTCCATTATCTCAAATAAATCTGAATCAAATTTCCAGTTATTTCAGATCATCCGGCATAGCTACTTCGTAATCAGACCAGCTGTCTACGGAAGAGGCTCCGGACAGATCAGCTGTCGTGCTGTAGGAAGAGACAGTGACGGTGACGGAGCTTGTGCCCTGTACATATACAGTGCCGTCGGTTCCCTTGATGGTTACGGTATTGCCGTTCGAATCAACGATTGTGCCTGCATTGTAGAGATTGGTCAGCGTACTGTCTGCAGTAACAACCCACTTGGAGCCACTGTCGATGTAGAGATTTGCGGTACCGCTTCCGCCGTTTCCTGCATTGCTTTCATCATCGATGAAGGCGCCAGTCAGCGTGCTCTTTTCTGTCATGTAGAAATTCAGATTACTGATGGAATCCCAGATGACATTGCCTTCCATTTCCTGAGAAATGCCTGTGAAGGTACAATTTGCGCCATTGGATCCACTCTGGCCCCAGCCACGTTGGTTGCTGTTGCCGGTGCACTTGAGGAAGTAGTCATTTTCGTCAGCGTAAGTAATATCTACATTATCCAGTACGAAAGTTGACTGGGTGTTGGTCGTATAGAACATGCCGCCGTTCTTGGCTGTCACATTGGCAGCTGTTGTGGTACTTGCAGAGTTTGTAAGACTGGACAGGCCGGAGCATCCGGTAAGCCCTGCAGAGAGTGATAAACAAATCAGAAGCGTTGCGGCCAAATATTTTCTTTTCATAAGGATACCTTCTTTCTATTTTCAAAATCCCGGTGCATCTGTTTTCTGATGGCTCATTCCCCATTCGCCTTGAATTTCTAATGATTAGTGTCCGGAAATCGATTCGAACAGCCGATTTTCAATTCAATGAGTCAGGCTTCTTGGATCAATTGCTTCCGGATGGGTTCTTCGTCATCTGTAACTTTATGGACATGATATCCTCCAAGCTTAAAATCAACCTTAAAGGAACTTATTTGAATTCCAAAATCCGGAAATTATTGATAAGATGAAAGAAGAATTTTAGGAAGAGGTGAATGATATGATGAACATCGTACTACTGGAACCGGAAATCCCGTCCAATACTGGAAATATAGGCCGTACCTGCGTAGCGACCGGAAGCCGCCTGCATCTGATCCGGCCCTTCGGATTTGTGATCAATGACAAGATGCTGAAGCGGTCCGGCCTGGATTACTGGCCCCGCCTGGATGTAACCTACTACGATGACTGGGAAGATTTCCTTATGAAGAATCCCGGCGCCGATCTATATTTCGCGACAACAAAAGGCCGCCATGTGTACTCGGATGTCAAGTACCATGACGGCGACTATATCGTATTCGGCAGGGAAACCGGCGGAATTCCCGAGGAAATTCTCATGCAGCACCCGGACCGGTGCGTGCGGATTCCCATGGCCGGCGAGGAGCGGTCCCTCAATCTGTCCAACTCCGTGGCGATTGTATTATATGAGGCTTTGCGGCAGAACGACTTCGGCGGGCTGACTATGAAAGGCCAGCTTCATGAGCATCGGTGGAAGCCGGAGGATATGTGAGGTTAGTTTTTAACCCTTTCATCCAAAGGGAAGTCTGATTTTCATGGACCAGTGTCTCAATCGGCAGCCAGGCAAAGATCTGCTGCCAGTTCTGCAGGATCAGAGACTGCCATAATCTGCCCATTCTTCCATTTCCATCCATAAAGGGATGAATAAACTCAAATTCAAAATGGAAAACACAGCTTTTAATCAGCGGATGATACTTTGATTTCTTAAGCCACGAAAAAAGCTGCTCCATTAATTCCGGGACATAATTTGCAGGTGTCCCCATATGAATCAGTTCTGTCCCGGCATAGACTCCTACATTACCGGACCGAAATACTCCTGCTTCCTTCACCAGACCGACCATCATCATCTTATGGGCCCGAAGCAGATCGTTTATACTGTAAGGATCCAGTGAAGCCGCTCTCTCATAGACTTCATAAGCATTTTTTACTTCCCGGATATCCTGAGGAGGTCCAAGAATACGCTTTCCATTAATAAGATCCGTCACCTGATCCAGAGTCAGCGTATTCTGTTCAATCGCCAGGGAAGAATGTATGGTTCGGATCCGATTCTCTCTTCGGAGAACAGGATTCGCCGGTTGGCAATGCCGGTCAGAGAGTCGGTCGAGGCCATCCGGTTTAAGACCTACTATGATAGACTTTTACGAACCATCATAAGAGAATAACCCAGCAGGTTCTGCCCTCTCCATTTGGATCTGTTGAACCTGTCTGGATCCTTCATCGAAAGTCCAATTCCCCATATTTTATCTCTCACAGCACATTCTGCTAACATATCAGTGCCGGTTGCTTTTAATTGGTTCTTTAATTCTTCATTTTGCCTAAATTTTTCCTGAAGTCCCTGAAACACAACAATCTGTCGTACACCATTCCACACGCTTTCATCATAATTTGAGACTTGTCTGCCCAAGGCTTTGATATCTGCAACATCGTCTGTTCCAAGTATCTGATCCGCTATAGACACATCACCAAAACAGGTTGCTTTATGATACATCATATACTGTTCCATCGATGAAAATGTAATTTCACGGACTGAAAATGGGATTTTATACCAATTACTGAGATAGCCGTTTTCTTCATCAGGATTATGAAAACAGATTATATTCATTATACTTTTCCAACCTTTTTCACTGCTAAATCAAGCTCTAAATCATGCAGGCCAAAATATGCTTTTTCCAAAAAATTTAAAGGTATTCTTTTTATCAGGCTGCAGCTTGGTATATTGTAATACCACTGATAATAGGCATAGAACTCACCGATCCAATCAGGCATAAATCCTTCCAAAGCTTTACCGGATTTTAAGGTGTAATTTTCAGTAGCCAGAAAATAATCCCACAATTCTCTGGCACTCATAGTGTTTACATACGCTTTTGCCTCGTCTATGCTTTTTCGAGTCCTGCTCTGCATATATGTTTGAATAAAATCTTCCGTGTCTTTATCCGGAAAGTTTTGTGCTACAAAGTCAAAAAGCTTGCCCTGACTCTCCACCACGTCATTCAAATAATCTTTTGCATAAGCTCTCATGTTCATCGCTCCTAAATAAGAGTACTGAAAACCTTGGTTACACTATTGGCATCTGAATTAATCAGCTCCCTCATTTTCTGCCTTGCAGCAATGTCACGTTGGTTATACTTTTCATTAAATTGAGCATACGGAACAGGTATTAACCCATCTTTCACTTCGTGAAGATTTATATAAGCAAGCTCTGACTTAATGCAGTATGGAATACCAAGACCACCCAAAGACAGTAACTCTTCAAGTATGTACAAATCGATATTATCTCTTACAAATTCCTTGGCAATATAGAAGTATGAAGCATTTGCCCGCCATCCTTTAATAACATCAAAGTCAGCTGTATCTACACCATATTTTTCTATGAATTTCTTTGCCAGCACACGATATCGTTTAGAATCCGAAGCATCTCTGTGTTTCATCAATTCAGCCAGCCATGACAGAACGCCTAGTTCCTGAAAGTTCAAAATCTTAAGATTATCCAAATCTAACTCATATTGATGTACCCATCCGTTTCTTTCATTCGGACGGCAAACTGCCCATTCTTTCGCTAGATCAATACTTTCCGTCAAATAAAATCCCTTTCCGTAATCGTGTTTTTCTTCTCCCTTACCATATGTTGGAACTATGATTTTATCAGGAGAACCGTGAAATAACGTCAATTTGTTCATATACTTTCTCCCATTGCAGTCTGTAATTTCAATTCACTTCTTAGGTTTTCCCCGATCTGTTAAGAGATATTTTCTGAAAAAACTGCTCCTTCAGTCCTCTCCCACCAGATGAACCTTAATATAATCATGTCCGACTGCCGGCAGGAACTTGTTCAGGATGTCTTCTGTTCGAATCTTCAGACTGGATGTGTTAACACAGGGATGGCAGCCGATATAGTCACCCTTCAGAACATCCTCATCGATCAGAAGCTGCACCGCATGATCCTTATCATTCATAAGGCCCATGATACTGACGGCTCCCGGCTGGATATCCAGGTACTTCAGCATGTATTCCGGATCTGCAAAGGAAAGTCTGGCGGAGTTGATCTGTTTCGACAGTTCCTTGGTCTTAAATTTCTTATCGCCCGGCAACATTAACAGATAAAAGGCCGTCTTCTGGCGGTTGCAGAGGAAGAGGTTCTTGCAGATTGTCACACCCAGAACTGCATCTAAGACATTGCAGGCCTCCATGGTATCCGCATGACCGTGATCCGTTCTCTGATAGGGTATTCCGAGAAAATCCAGGAAATCGTAGGTTCGGATTTCCCTGGGCAGGCGCCCTTCTATATTTTCCGGTCTTCCATTATATAATTCCATCGTTTTCTGCCTCTAAACAAATTCCTATTCTTCTGTTATAAATCCTCTGTTAAGGTTTGATGTGAAACTCATAAACACTGTGTAGACTAACTTTTATCGCTGTCATCACTATATTGAAATCCACTCACTGTGAAGCCTCCCACGACTAAAGTCGTATGATTCGCCATAAGTATCAAATAAACGGAACCATATACACCGGAAGATAGTGAATTCCATTCTCCCACTTGTAATCCTTTGTATGGACGACATATTTATCACGGATACGATGACTGAATTTCTCGCAAAAAACATCTAGTGACTTGTGTCCTCTGTAATTCCCAGACTTTACCTCAACAGGAGAAATTTTATCTCCGGATGGAAGCAGAAAATCGATTTCATAATTATGATTCGATGAGCCGTTTTTCATCGTATAATAAAACAGTTTTATCCCTTTTGCGGCCAACATCTGTGCAACTATATTTTCATAAACATAGCCTAGATTTGCTTCGATTTTATCTGTCAGAAGTTTGTTATAGATAATATTTTCCGTGTAGCTTTTGTCCTTAAAGACAAGTGTAATAAACAGTCCAGTATCTGAAGTAAATAGTTTATACTTTTCTTGATTTTTTGTTAGGGACATTCCAACCCCCGGATCATTGGAATGGTAAGCGATATTGACTGTGTAAGAACTTAATAGATCCGGAAGAATTTTTTCAATCTGACTGCCTCTGACGCCATTCTTAGCTTTTGAAAATAGATAGCGGGTTGCATTGCTGGAAAGACTTGCCGGGATTGAATCATAAATATCGCCGGCAAGACCAGTACCGTCAATTTTATAAAAATCCTCTTCATAGAGATCGATGATTTCTCTTTTTGCTTTATCAACAAGCTGAAGATTATTTTCCCTGAGATAGGTTTCAACCGCCTGAGGCATGCCTCCGATCAGCATATATAATCGAAACTGACGCATGAGACTTCTATGCATCGGATTTCCGGCGGGCATTTTCCTCTGAATTAAGGTTCTTATCGTATCCGCCGATACCTGATCTCCTATTGCCCACAGGAATTCTTCAAAATCCATTGGATACATTGAAATCTTACTCTCCTCACTTGGAATAAGAATGTTTTGGGTATTCTTTTTAATTGTGAGAAGAGATCCTGTTTCTATATACTTATATCGATTGTCAGCTACAAGATATTTGATTGCCTGACGGGCTTTCGGGAAAAGCTGAACCTCATCGAAGATGATCACCGACTCTTTCTCATACAGCCTGGTATGAGTCAGCTGCTGCAGCTGGAGAAAGAAAAAGTCCAGATCATAGGTATTGTCAAAAAGCGCCTTGATTTCCGCACTCGTATTCGCAAAGTCAATCAAAATATATGATTTGAATTCGCGCCTGGCAAATTCTTTTACTATCGTTGATTTGCCAACCCGTCTAGCACCCTTTACCAAAACCGCATATCTGTCACTGTGCTTTTCTTTCCACTCCAGAAGCTCATTATAAATTTTTCTCTTGAAAACTGAAATTCCCATAAATCGGCACCTCCAAATTTATCATAACGCAAATCCCCGTTCATGTCATGCCAAAATATGCGCAAATCCCCGTTCAATTTATGCCAAATCCTGCGCAAATCCCCGTTCGTTTTATTCCAAATTCTGCGCAAATCCCCGTTTATGATCATCTGCAAAGAAAAAACTGTTCCATCAGTCCTCTCCCACCAGATGAACCTTAATAAAATAAAGCCATTGATCATCAGCGAGTCTCACTGGCGGAGGCTCTTCTCATCTTCCACTTCACGGCTTCCGTACTTTTTGACCAATGGAAAATCCATACGGTTATCTACCGTATCGGATGCAATCCTATATTTGATAATAATTATAATATACGTATACTATGCTTTTGGAGCAAAGCTCACCCTTTCGACGCTGCTTTCATCTGCATGGAAGGCACCGGTTTTCGTAACTGGTCTATATTTCTTCCATTGTCTGATTCCATAGACGAACTCGAAATCACTGCTTCATCTGAAAACAATGTCTCACTCGAATTCCCTGCCCCGGTCAGATCCTCAGCCTCGGTTGACAAATCCTCCTGGAAACTCTCCTTTCCGGTGGAATCTGTGCCTTTAATGCAGGACAACACTTTACCGTCATCCGAACCGGGCACGAGAAGAAGGTTAAATTCCTCCCATTTATAAACAAAACGGCGGTTGTCATCCGGAAGCAGGACCCGGAAGAAGTCGCGGAGAATCCCGTCCGGTCTGCTCTTCAGCCGATCCAGCATGGTATCCGGATCCGCAAAATCCCAGTAACGTTCCCGATCTTCCGGATGCACCATATGGGTCTTGAAATAATGGAGGCCCTGCCGAAGATCATCCTCCCTGGCAAATCCCTGCTCAATTCCGAAATTGTTGATCAAGGTGCTTGCCGTATTTCTTCCCGGATTCAGGACATGCACATCATCGAAAAGAAGGGCGATATCCGCAAGCGACTGATCCGGCGATTGGTCCTCCCTCTGCTCACTGTCAGCCGTGACATTCACCATCGAAGCCAGAATAATGCATCGGTTCTCCTGCGCCGTGATGATCTCAAAGGAAACCCGAAGCAGACAGGAATTCTCAACCACGTAAGAAATTTCCCGGTCACCGGTTTTCAAAGCTTTCTTATAGCCCTTCATCAGCTTTGTATGCAGGGGATTGTTTCGATTGTTCAATGCGAAGGCCGATTCTTCCGCATTGGATCTGCCTAGTCCCCGAAGCTGTTCCCTCTCACGGTGGTTGATAAAGAGATAGCGGATCCGGTCATGCTCCATATTGTATTCCATCAGAGCCATCGGCATATCCGTGTGGATGACGCAGGCATCCGCCTTGTCATAAAAAGACTTCCACTCAATCGTCTCCGCAGGCCGGCGCATATATAGCATGAACCTTCTCATATCCTCCGCCGACAAAGGCTTGGAGAAATAATAGCCCTGCATGAGATCACAGCCGATCTCCTTCAGGAAACGGACATGTTCCGGCGTTTCCACGCCCTCCGCCAGGGTCCGGATTCCCAGCCTCTTTGCCATGGCGACGGCACTCTTCATGATCTCCTTCGAAGTCTTGGAGAAAGACTGAAGGAAAGCCATATCCAGCTTGATGAGATCAAGCGTATAGTCATTCAGGAAGATCAGAGACGAATATCCGCTTCCGAAATCGTCCATCCAGACCTCAAATCCGGCCCCTCTTAACTCCTTTACGATGGACATCATCTTATCCTTGTTCTGCACCAGGACGCTCTCCGTGATTTCCAGAGATATCAGATCCCGGCTGACCCCGAAGCGCTTCGCTTCATTGATCACAAATGCGACCATGTCCAGCTTATCGAAATCCTGTCGGGAGAGATTGACGGAAACCGGGATGACCGGCAGGTCCTCAACCAGACGCTTGCTCTGGATCTGACAGATCTTCGTATAAATCGCGCAGTCGATCTTATAGATCAGACCTGCTTTTTCCAGAACCGGCACGAAAGAAGCCGGAGATATCACCCCGTAAACCGGATCTTCCCAGCGGGCCAGAGCCTCCGCTCCTGACATCCGGTCCGTGATCGTCCGGACGAGCGGCTGAAAATACGGCACGATCCAGCCTGAATCCAGGGCCTTATCCAGATGTTCCAGGATATACTGCTCCATTTCCGCATCATTTAGAGCCGGACGGTCCGCATTTGCGCTTACCGGCTCGTTATGGAAGCGCTCCGGCAGGCCTTTTTCCGAAGGCAGAAGCATATGCATCAGCCTCTTTTTCTTACGGCTGGCCGAAGCCGGCTTTTCCTCGGCATAATACTCTCTCTTATTCATGTAGAGCCTCTGATCCGCCTCGGCGATCAGCTCTTCCGCACTGATGTCCTCCCGGTCAGCCAGGGCATAGCCCACACTCATAGTGAAACGAAAAGGCAGATTCAACTCCTCCAGCATCTCCGAAAGAAGCTGAGCCAGGCGGTGAGTCACAATCTGCGGCTTGGCCTCACTTTTATCAAAGGCAAAAACGAACTCATCTCCGCCGTATCGAGCGACAAAACCGCTCTGATAGGGTGTGGATAGACGACGCAAAGTGTCTGCCACCAGAAGCAGGGCCTGATCTCCCTGGATATGGCCGTAGGTGTCATTGATCTTCTTAAAGCCGTTGATATCCGCAATAAAGAGATAGAAAGGCTCCTTTTCCGCCTCCGACAGATGCATGCGGATCAGAGAAATCCCGCGTCCGTGATTATTGAGTTTGGTCAGTGCATCCGTATCGATCCGCCGGCTCTGCATGCTGGAAAATACGAAAAACATTCCCAGGGTAAAAAAGAACATGGTGAAGGGTGCCCGGCCGATCACTATCTGGAAGATGCCGCCGATCACGAGCAGATTGGAAAAAAGGAGATAGAGCCGCTCTTCCGCGGAACCGATCCGGTGCTGGCGGCGACCCAGCCACAGGCGAAAGAGACTTGCGCCGAAATAGCTAAAGCATAAGAGACTGTGGATGAAATACAGACCGCCCCTCACGTAGTCATTATTTCCATCCAGATAGAAGACCTGATGATTCCAGAGAGACGAAATATCCAGAACAGTCAGAACTATCAAGGGCGAGATGCTTAAAAGATTGACCATCTTCGTTCTCTGGTCCAATTCCAGGCGCGGCGTCAGTTTGATATCGAGAAAGATATACCAGAAGCAGACAATCAGTCCCGTGCTGAGAAGATCCTGAAGGCAGGCCAGATAAAGGATGGCCCGCGGAATCCCCGGCAGGAAAGACCAGGCAAGGACCCAGACGCTTTCCGCTATGATCTGCAGAATACTGCAGACAGAAAGGCGTCGAAAAAGATGGATCTCATCGACCGCGCCGACATCTCCATTCATTTTCACCGTCATCATTATAATAAAGCCCAGGCACAAGATCTCTCCAGCGAGATATGCGACTGCATAATCCACTCCGTACATTCCGGCAGCCTCCTGTCGTAATGAAGGTTTCCACAGAGCGCCCGCATAATTCCGGGACTCGTTTCGCTCCCCGTCAGCTCTATGCAAACTTATAGACATTCAAATATTGAATATAGTTTATTCCGATAAAGCATTATCGACAAGTGATTTCTGTTTTATAAAGTGGATATCCACAGCTCCAGATTTACATTTCGACAACATTCATCATTTCTGTTGAAAATAATTTATCTCTCTGGAAACCAGATCGTGCTATAATGGTTCCGTAAAGGGGACCTGTATTAGGGAAATACAGGATCCTAAGAAGGGGTTTTCTATATAGGGGGTATAAAATGAATAGGAATCTCAAAAAACTGCTGACTCTTGTATTGTCTCTTGCCATTATCCTTGGCGCGTTTCTTTTCTCAGGAAAGGAAAGTCTTGCAGCCGGCGGTCAGGTACTAAGCAATTCTGCATCTGTAGCCGAGCTGGTCTTCCGGGGATACAATAACGGTGTCAAGGGACCGGTATCCATCACGAGTGGAATCCTGGTAAATGGAAGCCGAAACACAAAGGTCTATCTCATTACACTCTCCGGAACTGAAAATGTAAAGAATCAGACTACCGGCTATCTCACAGATCTTCTATCCGGCTTCAATCAGAAAAACAAGTATTATACAAACGTTTCTTCTATCATTCAGAAAAACATTCCAAGCGGAAGCAATCTGATTCTCGCCGGTCATTCACTCGGTGGCATGATCGCACAGCAGATTGCTGCAGACTCCACAATCAAAAGAAAGTATAATGTTCTTAACACGGTCTGCTTCGGATCGCCTCTTCTCTCCGCCGGGAAAAGAGAAGGCATCGTTAAGCGTCTTGGAGACACTTCTGATGTGATTCCCTACTGCAGCGGCAGCCTCATTAATAATACTGCCTGGGCCATTGCCGGCCTTCAGCGTGAAAACGGCGGCTACGGAAAAGATGTTTACAGTGCCCATGTTAAAAGCTACTTAAGAGCAGACGAATGGGGAAAGTATGATGCCACAGGCACAAAATACGGTAAATCAAAGCTTATCATCTATCCGGCAACGACGAAATTTTATCATTCAAGCGTAATTGTCACCAGATAAGGGGTAAATGCTATGGCAACTTGGAATGATTACAAAAATCATGTTCGCAAATCAAATCCTGATATTGGAAAAGACATAGATGAGGCAGAAGAAAAAGCTAAAAATATGAGTGCTGTGATCGATAAGAACGCTCAAAAATCATCCAACTATCATCATAGCCTTAAATAAAATCAAATATCGACATCTGATCGTCCCGCCAGCTGGTCTGATCAGCTACATGGATCCGGTCATCCGGCTGCAGGGAATATCTCGTCATCTGCTGCGGATTATAGGGATTCCGGACAAGCACATATCCTTCCTTTATTCGATTCAAAAACCACCTGCTGTAGAATGCAGGGATGTCTGTACGCATTCCTGTATTGATTATCATAAATCGTCACCTAGCATTTATTCCTTTTTCAAAGTATAAATCATCTTCTGCATCTACGCCGGATGAAATATACAACAAGAATCCAAAAACAGACTGAAGCCAGCGGCTCCACCTGTCAAGCATTTTTTACACAAACCTTACCCAATCTCCCGCCTGTTTTTTACGCATAACTGCTAGTCTGAAAGTGTGTTGAACAATGCCTTTCGGCCCGTCAGACCGGGCCGGACGGGGAACCAAGGTCATCCTCCTGGACGATCCCAACCAGATCGACCGGCCCTATCTCGACGAACAGACCAACGGTCTGTCCTATGCCTCCGAACATATGAAGGGCAGCCCTCTCTGCTGGCAGGTAACCATGGATCCTTCGGAATGCGAACGCTCCGCCCTGGCACTGGATGCTTCCATGCGGCTCTGAAAGAGGCTCCTGCCAAAATCAGGGCTTCATCCATTCTATAAAAAAAAGTACCGGATCCCGTTAAGATAAGGTCCTGAGATACTCCCCTCATGCCGCTCCACTCCGTCTATGGTATAATACAAGCATTGTAAAATTTATGTAAAGTCGAGAGGGTTTTACAATTGGTTTCCATAAAGGAGGGGAAAAGAATGAGGGGGAAACACAAAATCATAAAGAGAGTAATTAAAACCGTACTCATTGTCGTAATTGTAATCGCCGCCGGATTCGGGGGACTCTTAGGCTGGCTTACCGTAACGGAGTATAAGCCTCGACAGGAACTCAGTTTAAAAATTGACGAATCATCCGATTCTTCCAAAGAAATCTCACCCGGCGATGACATAAAGGTCATGACCTGGAATATCGGCTACGGAGCCCTGGGTGACAATGCTGATTTTTTCATGGACGGTGGCAAATCGGTTGAGACAGCTTCAAAAGATCGGGTAAAGGAGAATATGTCTTCCATCGTCAGTGAAATCAATAGCGTGGATCCGGATGTAGCCTTCTTTCAGGAGGTAGATACCGATTCCGCCAGATCTCATGAAGAAAACGAATATAAGGACATAATAGAGGGAACGAAGGGATATAACGACACTTTTGCTTATAATTTCAAGGTGAAATTCATTCCCTACCCCATCCCACCGATTGGTAAGGTGAATGCCGGAATCGCGACGATTTCCAAGTACAATATCACAGATTCAGACCGGATCCAGCTGCCCTGTCCGTTCAGCTGGCCCT
>JAQYBF010000110.1 GCA_029338875.1 Lachnospiraceae bacterium | reverse complement strand
CTGGTCGGCAGACTGTTATAGATATAGTTGGTGCAGACACTGCAGCGGTTGTAAACCGGGAATACTTTCTTTTTCCGGTCCTTAAGATAGAGGATCTCCGGCCTGTGATCGCAGCCCTTCAGATTCTTATGGGTGCAGTCGGCCTTGATCATGAGTACCTGTCTTCCATAAACCGGCAGAATGCTGTCCCGATTGTCCCTATGGGCCATTTCCCTGGCTGTCAGTTCGACCGGCATCTCCATCCAACGGAATCCCATCTTCCGGAAGGTCTCCACGGTCTGATTGGACCAGCTGTAGATCCGGCTGGACAGAAGAATCCTGTCCTTTGAAATCTGATGGTCCAGGAGATAGGCCAGGCCGTCCAGGGAATGACAGCGGTAACCGATCCAAATAGATGCGCCGGATTCAACTTCTTCAAAAGCTTCTGCAGATGGCCGGACCGAAGATTTTTCAGATGTTCGGAAGAAAGCCATCATTTCATCCTCGATAGAAGGAAGGCTGCGGTCGAGAAGCTTTGCCTCTCTCAGACGGAGGACCTCCGGCAGATCCAGCCAGAGGCGGATGCTGCCTGTATTTCCTGAATATTGCTTCTGATTCTGATTCAAATCCGGATTCAGCTTCTGACCGGGGTCCTGATTCGAAATCAGATTCAGCTTCAGATTCTCTGCGAATGAGCGGACAGCATCCATAAATTTCCTGCTGTTTTCCCGATTTTTTTCGATCAGGAATTCCACCGGAAGAATCAGATTCCAGTCTGCCGAAATGTTCCCGGTGCTTTCAGCCAAGGGCCGAAGCTGGTCCGGCTTCATCAGGCTGACGAAGATTTCACAGTCCTTTAAAGCATCCGATTCACCGTCATCTGCAATTGAACCATCCGGGAACTCTTCTCTTCCCTCATCATTTGTCCGATGACTGCCTGCATGGGACACAAGATCCGAAGATAAGCCTTCCGAAAGGTCAGAGGCTGTCTTCCCGGTTTCGAGGTCTGCCCTTCTTTTCTCAAGATCCGGCCCCTTCTTCTGAAGGATCGCCCGGGTAAGCTTGTCTGCTGCTTCCCGGCGAAGCTCATTTAAAGCGCTGACCGGGACAAAGGCATCCTTTGACAGACAGAGATCCAGTTTCTTGAGAATATAGGGCGTTCCGCCGAATTTTTCCAGCTGTTTTCTGACCTTGTCCTCGGTCAGGGGGGCTTTCTTCGCAGGCTCAACCGGATCCGGGCTCTCTGCCTCTGCCGACAGGCCCTGGCAGGACAGTTCAAGCGACATGGGATGACCTGTTTCGATTCTGGCCTTCATTTCCACCGGAAGCTTTTTCTCCTCGGGCAGAGGAAGATCCGAAAGCTTTGCCTCATGGCTGGAATCAGTAAAACTCATAAGGTCTCTGCCGTTTCTCTCTCTTAAATAGAGATCCGTAAAGCCATTCCGGCTTCCGGCATCCAGGAGAAGCTCGTGCTCTCGCTTTGTGACAAAGTAGCCTGCTTTTCCTTCCATGAGATAGCGGTCCATGGCCTCCCGATAGACGGAAACCACGGTGGCTGCATATTCCTCGGACTTCATCCGGCCTTCGATTTTATAGGAATAGACACCTGCCTCATCCATCTCAGGGATAGCGTCGATGAGACAGAAATCCCGTGGACTTAAGAGGTAGGGTCCCGGCTGGTCTATATTTGCAATCTGATAGGGAAGGCGGCAGGGCTGGGCGCAGCGGCCCCGGTTTCCGGACCGGCCGCCTAAGAAGCTGCTCATCAGGCACTGGCCCGAATAACAGACACAGAGAGCCCCGTGAACAAAGGCTTCGATCTCAAGTCCGGTCGCGTCATACATTGCCTTCAGTTCCTTCAGAGAAAGCTCCCGGGCGGCAACGATCCGCTCGACACCAAGCTTCTTCAGCCAGCCTGCTCCATAGGCAGTGGCAACAGAGGCCTGGGTACTCATATGGATGGCCAGGTCCGGAAAATCGGACCGGATCATGGAAAGGACACCCAGATCCTGAACCAGGACCGCATCCAGACCCATTTCATAATAGGCCCTGAGATAATCATAGAGTCCGTCCATCTCCTTATTCTTCAGGAGAGTATTGACAGTCAGATAGGCCTTCTTCCCGTGGAGATGGGCATAGTCAATGGCCTCGCTGCTCTCCTCCAGAGTCAGATTGCCCGCATAGGCTCTGGCACCGAAAGATGGCCCGCCGAAATAGACCGCATCGGCTCCGGCATTAATCACACTTTTAAATACCTGCAGGTTCCCGGCGGGAGCCAGCAGTTCCATTCCCCGATCTGACATAGTACTGTTCCATTCTATCTGTAAGACGTGCTGGCCTTTGGCCGGCACCGTCTTTTCATCCTTTTCACAGAGGATGCCCGGCATCCCCTCTTCCATAAAAGAAAAAGAGGAGACAAAGCGAAATCGTTCTGTCCCCTTCCTGTTTATTTCTTTCCCTCGCTGTCACTCTTGGACCCGAGCAGCGCATCTTCCAGAGACGCCTCCAGGCGGGTTTTCGCAAGCTTCAGCTCCTGATTTTCCGCCTCCAGAGCCTTCTTTTCCTCTTCCAGCTCTTGGGTGTGAATCTGATTGCTGACCAGCTCCTGTTTCAGGTTGGTGATTTCCTGATCCTTGTACTTCATTGTTTCTTCACTGTGAAGCACCTGTTCCCTGGCCTTGAAGTAATCATCCGCGATATTGAGATCCAGAAGCACGGTCTGCATATCCTTGGTCAGATTCCTGTAATAGGGAACCTGTCTGGTTGCCTCGATTTTACTGTTGATATAGGATGCAACCTGTTCCAGATATTCTTTTTCCTCATATCCGCTCAGGGTGTACATTTTGTCCCCGATAATGACATTTACGCTCTTTTTTGCTGACATGCAGATCAATCCTCCTCAATTGGTCTTATTATACCTTTAATCTTCGGGTTTTGAAATATGAAAATGTTCGTAGGCCAGATCCGTCGCCACTCTCCCCTTGGGCGTCCGGTTGATGAATCCGTTCTTTACGAGATAAGGCTCATAGACATCCTCAATGGTACCGCTGTCCTCACTCAGGGCCGCAGCCAAAGTATCCAGTCCGACCGGGCCGCCGCCGAATTTCTCAATAATGGTAAGAATCATATTCTGGTCGGTCGAATCCAGTCCCATGGAATCCACATCCAGAAGCTTCAAGGCTTCCTGGGCAATTTCTTTGGTAATAGTTCCGTCATAACGGACCTGGGCATAGTCCCGGACCCGCTTTAAGAGACGGTTGGCAATTCGCGGTGTACCCCGGGACCGCCTTGCCATCTCCATGGCACCCTCCTCTTCGATTTTGACATTCAGTTTCGATGCCGAGCGGAGGATAATGGTTTCCAGCTCCTCGGGACTGTAGAACTCGAGATGCGAAATCACACCGAAACGGTCTCGTAAGGGTGCGGAAAGAAGGCCGGCTCTTGTCGTTGCCCCGACCAGGGTGAAATGCGGCAGGTCCAGACGGATGGACCTGGAGGTCTGACCCTTTCCGATCATGATATCAATGGCAAAGTCCTCCATGGCCGGATAGAGAACCTCCTCGACCTGACGGTTCAGGCGGTGGATCTCATCGACGAAAAGGAGATCGCCTTCCTGAAGGTTGGAAAGGATAGCCGCCATATCGCCCGGCTTCTGAATAGCCGGTCCCGAAGTGATCTTGATATGGACGCCCATCTCATGGGCAATGATTTCGGAAAGAGTCGTTTTGCCCAGTCCCGGAGGCCCGTATAAAAGGACATGATCCAGGGATTCTCCGCGCTCCTTGGCAGCGCGGATATAAATCGCCATGGTCTTTTTGACCTTTTCCTGACCTATATATTCGTCCAGAGTCTTGGGTCTCAGAGAATTTTCAATTTTCTCATCATCCGTCTGGACCTGTGTTGATATGATCCTGTGTTCCATATCTGCTCCTGTGTTATCTTTCTATAAAAACGCAATCAGATCCGAAGTCCGATTTTCTTCAGGATCTCCCGGATCCAGCTCTCCGAATCCATCTGGGTATCGGCCGGATAAGTACTCATGGCCTTCAGGATTTCCGATGAGGAATAGCCAAGGGCCTCCAGAGCCAGGATGGCATCCTTCCGCTCCTGACTTGTGGATGCGGCAGCTTCGCCGGAAGGGCCGGCCGGAAGCTCTGCATTCTTTTCCAGGATGGATTCCAGATCCATCTTGTCTTTGAGATCCAGAATGATTCTCTGAGCCGTCTTCGGTCCGACGCCGGGCGCCTTAGAAATAAGCTTGGCATCGCCGCCTGCAATGGCAAAGCGGAGATCATCCGTAGACAAGGTTGAAAGAATGGTGACCGCCGCCTTGGGACCGACCCCGTTGACTCCGATCAGCAGGCGGAAGAGCTCCAGCTCCTCCTTCTTCAGAAATCCATAGAGGACAAAGGCATCCTCCCGAACCTGAAAATAGGTATGAATGCGGATATCACCGTCCCGCTCCAGCCGGCTTAAGTCCCCGGCCGGCATGAAAATCTGAAAGCCCATGCCCTGATGGTCCAGAATGACGGAATCCGGCAGGATCTCAGCCACCGTTCCGCTGATATAGGAAATCATTGATAGAAAACTCCTTTCTCTGCCGGAAGCCGCCTGAGCACCTCATGCCCTGTGATTCCGATGACAAATCCGGCTGCCATACCTCCCAGGCTTAAGACCGGGAAGTAGAAATATAGACCGGGGCTCTGCATGACGATCACAGCCATGATCATCTGCCCCAGATTGTGGGTCATGCCGCCGGCCATACTGATCGTAATCAGACGGAAGAGCCCGCATTTTTTCAATGCATACATTACAAAAAGACTCAGCATACCGCCGGCCAGACTGTAGATGATGGAAAAGGGATTTCCAAAGAGGATTCCAGATAAAAGTATCCTTACCAGGCTGACCAGAACCGTGTCTGCCAGGCTTTCCCGATAGAGCATCATGATCACAACCAGATTGGTCAGGCCGATTTTAAGACCCGGCACTCCGATGGGAATGGGGATCAGACTGTCCAGATAGGACAGCATGAGGGAGATTCCCAGGCAGGCCCCAAGGGTTATGATTTTTTCCGTACCTTTTCTCCTGGTCATGTATTCATCCTTAATTCGCTACAGAATCATATTCAGACTTCTCTCCGCCCAGGACCGTCACCACCACCCGATTGGGCAGGCAGACAATGGTCTGGCCATCGGCATGAATCTTTCCCATCTTCACACAGAGCTTGTCCGGACAGTCCGCATCCTTCATCCAGACCTGTTCGTCCTTGATCTTCACAGTATTCATGATCTTCCCATCCGAATCCGGAATTTTTATAGTCTGATCCTTCTGAAGAGAATAGGTTCCGTAGGTCGATCCGCTGACCTCGATCCGTACCCGGGCCCCGCTCTGCTTCGACCGGTTCAGAGCAAGAAGGAAGAAAGCCAGGGTGATAAGCAGCATGGCCAGGATCAGAAGGATATCCGCCTTATGAAAATAATGGCGGAAGGAAAAGCCCTCTTTACTTCTTCGATCGGTCAAAGCTGACGAAGAATCCTTTTTTTGGCTTTGGTCTAAATTTGATGACAATCTCTTCGTCTCCCCTGCTTTCCAGGCAATTACTCCTGCATCTCTCCGATATAGTAGAAGCCGTGGCATTCCGAAAGCTTCACATTGACGATCTGTCCGATCAGGTCGGGGCTTCCGGGAAAATGTACAACCGAATTGTTTTCCAGACGGCCGGTCACAAGGGCCGGATTCTCGCGATTGACACTTTCCACCAGGACCTTTCCGGTCTTGCCCTCCAGGGCCTGGGCCCGCTCTCTTCCGTACCTTTGAACCTCAGCCAGGAGACGGGAGAAACGATCCTTTACGACGTCCGCCGGCACCTGATCCGGCCGGCTGGCCGCCGGCGTACCGGACCGCTTGGAATATTCAAAGGTAAAGGCGCTGTCGTAGCGGACCTTACGAACCACATCCATGGTCTCCTCGAAGTCTTCCTCGGTCTCACCCGGATAGCCGACGATAATGTCGGTCGACAGGGCGACATCCGGTATGGCCTCGCGGATCCTTCTGACCAGATCCAGATAGGACTCCTTGGTGTAATGGCGGTTCATGTCCTTTAAGATCCGGGTAGACCCGGACTGGAGCGGCAGATGGATATGATGGCAGACATGCTTTGAAGCTGCAATGGTGTCAATCAGCTCCTGGGACAGATCCTTGGGATGGCTGGTCATAAAGCGGATCCGCTCGATTCCCGGCACCTGATCCACCTCATGGAGAAGCTCTGCAAAGGAGACCGGCGGATTCAATTCCTTTCCGTAGGAATTGACATTCTGGCCTAAGAGCATGACTTCCTTGACTCCATCCTTTACCATGCCCTCCACCTCGGTCAGAATGGCCTTGGGATCCCGGCTCTTCTCCCGGCCGCGGACATAGGGGACGATACAGTAGCTGCAGAAATTATTGCAGCCGAAGGAGATATTGATACCGGTCTTGAAGCGGTAGGTCCGGTCAATGGGGAGATTCTCGACCGGCTCTGCACCCTTTTCCAGGACATGAACGGTGGTCTTTCCGGTCTTCATGTTTTCCGTCAGAAGCTCGGCCAGTTCATGAATATTATGGGTTCCGAACATGATATCGACAAAGGGATAGCTTTTTTTGATTTTCTCGACGACATTCTTCTCCTGAATCATGCAGCCGCAGATGGCGATCCGCATATGTGGATTCTTATCCTTGTAGCCGTGGAGAATGCCCAGCCGTCCGAAAACACGGTTGTCGGCATTTTCCCGGACCGTACAGGTATTGTAGACAACGAGATCCGCATCCTCGGAATCCGACTTCTCATATCCCACATCTTCCAGAATTCCTCTGAGCTTCTCCGAATCCCGGGCATTCATCTGGCAGCCGAAGGTCGTGACATGGAAGGTCAGCTTTCGTCCGGCTTCCTTCTCTTCTTTCTCGAGAAGTTTCTTTGCCTCTCCGATAAAGTAATACTGACGCTCCGGTTCTGTGGTCGGAATCTGAATCTGATTCTGCATAAAATCTTAAATCCTATCTATAAAATAAATACTAATCGAAAATGTAATTATCCCATGTGCCAGAAATCTGCTTTCACAGATGCCTGATCCAGTCAGATTTTGTATTATTTGGTCTTATCGGATCAGAAAACATAAATCCTTTTTTCTGTTACCAGATAATCCAGGGGCATATCCCAGTCTCTGACCGGAATCCGGCCCTCGATCTGATTGGCAAAGGCCGTCCCGATCCGAATGGTCTGGGGATGCTCTGCAAAGAAACGGTCATAGAAGCCGCCTCCGTAGCCGATCCGGTCGCCCTTCTGGTCAAAGACTAGACCGGGGGTGATGGAAAGAAGGAGCTGGTCCTTTTCAGCCAGGGCATGCTTTATATCCTGGCTGTCCGGCTCCGGAATGTGCATGGCACCCGGCCGGAAGGAATCCATGGTATCCGCCTTAAAGAAACGGATCTCTCTCTTTTTCATGTCCGTCACCGGGAAATAGAGGTCTCTTCC
The DNA here is from genome assembly GCA_029338875.1 of Lachnospiraceae bacterium. Classification (GTDB taxonomy): domain Bacteria; phylum Bacillota; class Clostridia; order Lachnospirales; family Lachnospiraceae; genus Lachnocurva. Next base: position 53,917 of record JAQYBF010000110.1, on the reverse strand, counting down.
ATGGTCCATCCATTCCTGATAAATGGGAAGCAGATTGACCTCGTTTCCGATCGGATAATAACATAGAAGAGACAGATCAGCGGGCAGAGAATTCACAAGTCTTCTCAAATGACGACGGACCGGTACTGAGCAGAAATCCTTCTCTTCTTCGGTCATCCGGTTTCGTACCGCCTTATGAAAACGGCGGATCTGATCGATGTCATTTATCTGATTCATCCGATATCATCCTCCAGAAAGTCGATCAGATCGAAATCTTCATCATAATGAGGCAGGAAAAGAGTTCCTGCCGGCTCCTCGTGGAACATGCGGTGCAGGACACCGACATGCTCGGCATTGGAGATCAGCATGGCAATGCCGGAATTTACGACAATCTTTGCCGCCCGAAGCTTGGTGGACATGCCGCCGGTTCCGACATCGCTGCCCGGCTGATCACTGGCCATGGCCATAATATGATCATCCAGACGGTCAACCACCCGGATCAGCTTCGCATCCGGATTGGTCTTCGGGTCATCCGTATAAAGGCCGTCAATATCCGACAGGAGAACCAGAAGCTCCGCTTCGGTCATGGCTGCCACCATGGCAGACAATGTATCGTTATCGCCGAACTGGATCTCATAGGTCGAAATCGTATCGTTCTCATTGACAATGGGAATGACGCCCAGCTGGAAGAGCTCATTAAAGGTATTCTGGGCATTTTTCCGGGAGACATTGTCGATCATGGTCGCCTTGGTCATCAGGACCTGACCGGAAACCTGACCGTATTCCCGAAAGAAATTCTGATAGACTGACATGAGTCTGGCCTGACCGACCGCAGCCAGGGCCTGGCGTTCCGGAAGGCTCTTGGGCCGTTCGTTGATTCCCAGGTTCTGCCGTCCGATCGCAATGGCGCCGGAAGAAACCAGGCAGACATCCAGTCCCCGGTTCTTAAGATCCGAAAGCTCCCGGACCAGATGCTCAATCTTAACAAAATCCAGATGGCCGGTTTCCGGGTGGGTCAGAGAATTCGAACCGATCTTTACAATAATTCTTCGGATTTTTGAGATGTCGAAGCCCTCTGTCATCCTTTCCGTATTTCTGGAATATCCTCTATCTATAACATGATCTGACATGACACTATATCCTTTCCAAACTATATTACCATACCATATTTGACAGCTTTTCGCATCAAAGGATCAGGAAAGGATGGAAGGATAGAAGAAACCCTGCCCTTCTCTCTGAAAACCAATTGCAGATTCAGAGGGAAAAGACAGGGTTCCAGTTGGTCTGTTCAGACGATTGCTATAAAAATTTTTTAATCTCTTTGTCCTGTTCAGATCTCCGGGACAAAGCCTCCGCTTTCCTGCAGAAGACAGTTCTGCTGCTTAGTCTGCAGCTCCTGCCGGAGCAGCAGTCTCTTTCGCATCCTCCGCCACACGAACCTGACCGGGCTGAAGAAGAATGATCTTCCTCGGGCACTTTTCTGCACAGATACCGCAGCCGACACACTTGGACTGGTCGATCTCTGCAATATTATTGACGACATGAACCGCATCATGCGGGCAGTTCTTCTCGCAGAGCTTACATGCAATACAGCCGACGCTGCATTCCTTCATGACATCCTTGCCCTTTTCCTCATTTCTGCAGGAAACAATGTAGGCACTGTCATAAGGAACGAAGGTAATCAGCTTCTGCGGGCAGGCCTTGATGCACTTGCCGCATGCCTTACATTTCTCCTTGTCGACACGGGCAATACCGTCAACGACATGGATGGCATCAAATTCACAGACCTTGACGCAGGATCCGAAGCCCATACAGCCGAAGCTGCAGGCCTTATGAGTTCCGCCGGGAACCATCTTGGCTGCCGAGCAATCTTCAAAGCCGCTGTAGATATAGCGATCCTTGGCCTTGGTGCAGTCGCCGCTGCAGCGGACATAGGCCACCTTCTTCTCTTCTTTTCCGGCTTCGACACCCATGATGCCGGCAATAATCTTTGCGACCGGCTCACCGCCGACCGGGCACTGGTTGACGGGTGCCTTGCCGGCTGCAATGGCCTTGGCACAGTCCGCACATCCGGCGAATCCGCAGCCGCCGCAGTTATTTCCGGGCAGGGCGTCCAGAACAGCGCTTTCCTTGGGATCGACCTTGACTTCAAATTTCTTGGCGGAGAAGGTCAGGAAGAAGCCGATCAGACATCCGGTCAGACCGATCAATACGGTCGCTATCACGATTCCATACATAATCTACTCTCCCTTCCGCTTCAGACTCCGGAGATCATTCCGGAGAAGCCCATGAATGCAATTGCCATAAGGCCTGCTGTAACAACTACGATGGCAGAGCCCTGGAAGGCATGGGGGATATCGTTATATTCAATTTTTTCCCGGATGCCGGCCATGATGATGATGGCGATTGCGAAACCAACGGCAATACCGAAGCCATATACGGTACCGGTCAGGATGTTGTACTTATATTTGACAATATTCAGCGCTGCGCCGAGTACACAGCAGTTGGTTGTGATCAGGGGCAGATAGATACCGAGGGCCCGGTAAAGGGACTGTACATTTTTCTTTAAGAACATCTCAATGAACTGAACCAGGGCTGCAATGACCAGGATGAATACGATGGTATTCATATAGTCCAGATCCAGAGGCTTTAAGATCAGTTCATGGATGATGCTGGTAACCAGTGAAGAGAGGGTTACTACGAAAATAACCGCTCCGCCCATGCCTGCCGCTGTGCTGACCTTCTTGGATACGCCGAAGAAAGGACAGAGTCCGAGGAACTGGCTCAGCACGACATTGTTTACAACGGAGGATGAGATCAGAATTAAAAGTAAGGTCTTCATTTGTTCTCCTCCTTATTTAAAGCTGTGGCAGCCGGAGCCTTGGCTTCCGCCTTGACCGCTTTTACTGCCTTTTCGGCCTTCTCAGTCTTTAAAGACAGGGTCTCAGGCTGCATGCCGTGGCAGGATGCCTGAAGTGCACATCCGCTGCAGTCGCCGGTATAGATACAGCCCTGTGCCGGAGGAAGGGGTTTGCCCTTGGCTGCTGCCTTTTCTCTGACAACCTTCATAACGGCAATTAAGATTGCCAGAATGAAGAAGGCGCCGGGTGCCAGGCCGAAGATGGAGATCGGTGTGTAGCCGGCTTTTCCTGTCGAAGGATCTGCCAGGGGAAGAATCTGAATTCCGAAAATCTTGCCCTGGGCGATAATTTCACGGACGGCACTGATCAGAGTCAGGGAAATGGTAAAACCAAGTCCCATGCCGAGACCATCGAAAAGAGAGGCGATAACGCCATGCTTGTTGGCATATGCCTCGGCACGTCCGAGGATAATACAGTTAACAACGATCAGAGGAATGAAGATTCCGAGGGAATCATAGAGTGCCGGGACGAAGCCTTCGACCAGGAACTGAACGATGGTAACCAGTGTTGCAACAACGACGATATAGGCCGGCATACGGACCGTATCGGGAATGATCTTACGAAGCGCTGAAATCACAACGTTGGAAAGAACCAGAACCGCTGTTGCCGACAGACCCATGCCGATGGCGTTGAAAACGGTTGTTGTAATGGCAAGTGTGGAACACATACCAAGCATCAGAACTGTTGTCGGATTCTCACGGAAAATACCGTTCCAGAGCCGTTCCAGAGGAGTATCTGCTTTAAGCTTTTTCATCTTTAATTTCCTCCCTTCAGCTCACTGTTATAGTAGGTAAAGCCGGCATCCACTGCTGTGGTGATGGCCCGGGAGGTAATGGTTGCGCCGCTGATGGCTTCAATGTCATTTTCTCCCTTGTCTGCGCCGTGCTTTACGACACTGTAGGTTCCGTTTTTCAGGCCTTTGAACTGGTCGCAGAAATCTTTATCACTGTTCTTATCGTCCTCCGTTGACTTCATGCCAAGACCTGCGGTCTCACTGATCGAGGTGATGGAATACTTGGTCATATTGCCTTTCTTGTCGATGCCCATGGAGAAAGTGATATCTCCGCCATAGCCGGCAGACGAAGTCAGCGTGATGACATAGCCGATCGATTTACCGGAAGAATCCTTGGCTTCCATAACCTCATCGACCGTATCCTTGTCATAGCCCTTTTTCTTGACCAGAGCGGTTGCCTTGCTGCTGCTGAAGCCGCTGACCTCTTCAAAGCTCTTGGCCTTGGGAAGGACCTCACGATAGGCTTCCTGAGTTGCCTTTTCCTGAGCCGCGGCAATGGGCTGCTTTGTGACTTCATGTGCAGTGCCGAGACAGAAACCGGAAACCAGAGTAATCAAAGTCAGAATCAATGCATCTTTTGTGCCTCTCTTCATTTCTGATCCCCTCCCTTCTTCTCTTTCACAATACCGAAAGCAGTCGGAACCGTTACACGCTCAATCAGAGGAACGATCAGGTTGGAAATGATAATTGCATAGCTGACACCCTCTGCAGAGCTTCCGAAGATTCGGAAAAGTCCGGTCAGAACACCTAAGAGAATTCCATAGATGATCTGTCCGTTCGGAGTGATCGGGCTTGTGACATAATCCGTTGCCATAAAGAAGGCACCCAGGATCAGACCGCCTCCGCAGATCTCTTCGATGAGATAGGTTAAATCAAAACCGTGTCCGCCGAAAAGAAGGACGAAGATGGAAAATGTAATCAGATAAGTTGCCGGGATCCGAATCTTTATGATACCTGCCAGAAGCAGGATGATGGCTCCGATCAGAAGAGCGATGACGCTGGTTTCGCCGATGGTACCGGGTTCGGTGCCAAGAAGCATCTTGACCGGATCTACGGACTGGCCTGCCTTTAAATTTGCCAGAGGCGTTGCTGTTGTCACACCGTCGTAGCTGAAGCTTGTCATCTGCTGGGTAAAGGACAAAAGCAGGAAGCATCTTGCACCCAGAGCCGGGTTCATAAAATTCTGTCCAAGTCCGCCGAAAAGCATCTTGACCACAACGATACCGAAGATTCCGCCAAGTACCGGCACAAACCAGGATACGGTGTGGGGAAGGTTCAGTCCGAGAAGAAGGCCGGTCACGACCGCGGACAGGTCGCTGATCGTATTCTTCTTATGAACAATTTTGTCATAGACATATTCCGAAGCAACACAGGATATGATTGAAAGAATCACTACCCAGAGGGCCCGGGGTCCGAAATTAAAAATGCCGAAGATCGTAGCAGGGAGAAGCGAGATAATCACCCAAAGCATAATCTTCTGTGTGTCCATCTTCTCTCTGACATGGGGAGAAGACGTTACATGAATCAGTTCACTCACGGATATTCACCTCTTCCTATTTCTTCTGCTTTCTCTTGTCTGCCATAATCTGCTTCTTCATGGTCCGGATTTCCTGAGCCAGAGGTCTTCTGGCCGGACATACGTAGCTACAGCTGCCGCACTCGATGCACTCGAGTCCGTACTGCTTTTCAAAAGAAGCCTTGTCGCCGTGCTCCGAAAGCTTTGACAGATGTGCCGGAATCAGTCGTTCCGGGCAGGCATCTACACAGCGTCCGCAGTTGATGCAGGGCGTTGTCTCATACTTGGATGCTTCATCTTCTGTAAAACAGAGAAGAGCCGAGGTTGTCTTGGTCACCGGGACGTCCAGATCGAACATGGCGAAGCCCATCATGGGTCCGCCGGAAATCATCTTGGCTGCCGGGCCCTTAAGACCGTCTGCTGCATCCAGAATTTCCTGAATGGATGTTCCTGTCAGAACCTTGAAATTTCTGGGGTCTGTCACAGCGTCGCCGGAAACGGTAAAGATCCGCTCCATCAGAGGCTTTCCTTCGGTAACCGCATCATCGATGGCACAGATAGTTTCCACATTGTCTACGATACAGCCGGCATCGGCAGGAAGCATCTTGGAATAGATGTCTCTTCCGGTAACCGCGTGGATAATCTGACGCTCACCGCCCTGAGGGTACTTGGTCTGAAGCTCCACAACAGAAAGTCTGGGGACATCCTTTACCAGTTCGGTAAATTTCCGAATGCAGTCAGGCTTGTTGTTCTCGATTGCAAGAACGCCCTTGGCATTGTCGAAGAGGCTTAAGATAATCTCCATGCCGCGGACCAGCTTCTCGGGATGCTCGACCATCATCCTGTAGTCACAGGTAAGATAGGGTTCGCATTCTGCACAGTTGGCGATGATGTAATCGATCTGATCCGGATTCTTCGGAGCAAGCTTTACATGAGTCGGGAATCCTGCACCGCCCATGCCGACGATTCCGGCATCCTTGATTTTCGAAAGAATTTCTTCTTTGGAAAGTGAATGGAAATCCGGAGTCTCTGTGAAGGGAACTTCCTCGTACTGGCCGTCATTTTCCACAATGATGGCATCTACCATATCTCCGTTAGCGTTACGATGCTTCTCGATCGATTTCACCGTACCCGAGACAGAACTATAAACCGGTGCGGATACAAATCCACCGGCTTCAGCCAGGAGCTGCCCCCGTAAGATATGATCTCCCTTCGCCACGACAGGCTTTGCCGGAGCACCGATGTGCTGCGACATCAGAAAAGTCAAATCCCCCTTGGGAAGCAATTCCTTGATTGGCTTGTCCTTGGAGAGGTCCTTCCCTTCGAAGGGATGAACTCCTCCCTGAAACGTATGTAAGCCCATGAACTGACCTCCTTTGTATTACGCATACAATACAAATTTCTTATTTATTATAACACTTTTTATAAATATCAATAGAAAATTGTCATGTATTTTGTATAGTATTATGCACTTTATCAGAACCAATTCAATTTTGAGCGAAAATCATATGCGAATTGCACAAGCAGATCGACAAACGTGTCATAGTTTGTCAATATTTTAACAATAAGCGATTTGAGTGCGGCAGGGGCAGAAATTGGTTATAATGAGGTGGAATCAGGTCCGTCATTTATAAAATCGGCGGAAGTCTCCAGCCGAGAAATTCAGTATACAGTATTTAGACGAAGCCAAGTTAAGAAATGAAAATCATACACTACCCGGATCAGAAAATTGAAAATACGCCCAAGGCCCTGGCCGATCTGTCTCAGAACGATCTCTTTCTGGACATCGAGACCACAGGTCTGTCTTCGAAGCGGAATCCCATCTACCTGATCGGTCTCGGCAAATATAAGGCGGTCTCCTCATCGGTCTCAGTCAGCCAGTTCTTCGCCGAATCGAGGGAAGAGGAAAAATCCATTCTGTCTGCTTTTCTGGATGAGATCAAAAACGCATCTGCTCTCGTCACCTTCAACGGAAACCGTTTTGATCTTCCTTATTTAAGGGACCGGCTCCTTCACTATGAGATGGAGCCCGGTCTTCTGGAAGCCATTCCGAAGAAAGATCTCTATCTGGACTTCCGCCCGGCCAGGAAATACTACAACCTGCCCTCTCTCCGCCAGAAGGCCATCGAGGAATTTCTGGGCATCCGCAGAGAAGACGAGAAGAACGGCGGCGAACTGATTCCGGTCTATCACGCATATGAGAGAACTCGGGATCCGAAGCTGGGTCATCTTCTCCTTCTTCATAACAAAAATGACGTTGAAGATATGATTCCGCTCTTTCAGATGTATGATTATCTCCCTTCTGAAAGGCTCAGTGCTCCTCTCTCCATTCATAAGATCAGCCGGGAAGGTCCAGACACTATCCTTTTCTTTGGAAGGTCCTTTCTACTCCTTCCATCGGAAGTCCGTTACCGGGAAGACAGCCTGCTCTTAAGCCTTGATCAGGGACAAGTCAAGGGAGCCGTCTTCCCGCAACAAAAGGATCTGGTTTTCGCCCTGCCGGATTATAAATCTTACGTCTTTCTTCCGGAAGAAAACCGCATCCTGCCCAAAGTCCTAGCAGAAAGTCTTCCGAAAGGCCGTTATCGGAAAGCCAGAAAGGACGAATGCATCGAGCATGTCAGCGGGTTCTTTCTCCCCCTTCTTCCCGGTATGAGCTCGCCCGGCGGTATATCATCTGATGAACTCTTTGACCGGATCTATTTCGAAGAAACCGCGCCGAAAAAACAATATATTCGGATACCCGAAACTTCACAGGATCTTGAATCTCCGGAGGATTTTGAAGAATCCACAGCGAAATGCACGATTCAAAATTATCTGAACTTATATCTCCTCTCCCGCTTTCGCTGACAGCCATAGCATTTCATGAGCTTGTCATGCGTATGATCCGCTGAGTCAATCAGTCATCATTATGATTAAATCCAGACATGAAAAAAGAGCCCCGGGCAATGCCCGGGGCTCTCATTTCAATTAATATAAGTGCTGAATCGACAGAAGATTACTGGTTCTTGTAATCATCAACGTTAACATCAGCGTAGTCGGAATTCTCGTTATCCTGCTCAAGAGCCTTGATGCTGAGGGAAATCTTGTGCTCGTTCTCACGCAGCTCAACAACCTTAGCGGTAACTTCCTCACCGGTCTTCAGTACATCGGAAGGCTTGTCAACATGCTCCTTGGAGATCTGGGAGACATGAAGCAGAGCATCGATGCCCGGCTCAAGCTCGATGAATGCACCGAAGTCAGTCATACGAGCAACCTTACCGGTTACTACAGTACCGACTGCATACTTCTCAGCTGCACCGTTCCAAGGGTTCTCATCCTCGAACTTGCGGGAAAGTGCAATCTTGTGGCCGTTGATATTCTTGATGAAGACACGAACCTTGTCATCTACATGATAAAGCTTCTTCGGGTTATCAACGTGGCCCCAGCTCATCTCAGAGATATGAAGCAGTCCGTCTACGCCGCCGAGATCGATGAATGCACCGAAATCAGTTACGTTCTTGACAGTTCCTTCGATTACATCGCCAACATGGATCTTCTCGAAGAATTCCTTCTGAAGTTCTTCCTTCTTGGCAACCAGAAGCTGCTTACGATCACCGATGATTCTTCTCTTTCTGGGATTGAACTCGGTAATAACAAATTCGATTTCCTTGCCGTCATACTGGTGCAGATCCTTGACATAGGTATCAGCAACAAGACTTGCAGGAACGAATACTCTTGCATCATCAACAACAACGGAAAGACCGCCGTTCAGAACCTTAACAACCTTACCGGTCAGTACTTCGTGGTTCTCGAAAGCTTCTCTCAGCTTTTCGTTGCCCTTCTCCTGAGCAAGACGTCTGTAAGAAAGGACAACCATGTTGTCATCATTCTGAGTCTTTACAACAATTGCTTCCATCTTATCGCCAACTTTGGCAACGGTTGTAAGATCAAGATTGGAGTCATCAGAATACTCGTTACGAGTGATTACTCCATCGGACTTATAACCGATATTAAGATCGATCTCATCCGGCTTTACCGCAATAACGGTACCTTCTACGATTTCCCCGTTGTGAATCGTCTTGAACGATTCATTCAGCATTTCCTCAAAGCTCTGTTCTGGCATGTTTCCTGAACCTCCTGAATAATTTTTTGTGGCGTTGACGCCCCTGCTGTTATTCCTACGCTGTCAATGGATTCGATTACGGACAGATCCAGGTCGTCTCGAGATTGGATAAAGTAGGTCCGGGGATTGATCTCTTTACAAATCTCGTAGAGCTTCTGTGAATTAGAACTGTGTTTACCGCCTATAACAATCATCACATCAACTTTATCTGCAACCGCTGCCGCCTCATTCTGGCGCTCAGCTGTAGCGCTGCAGATCGTATTCAAACAAAATATACTATAACCTTTATTCTCAATTATTTCAACAAGTTCTTCAAATTTCTTGTAATTAAAGGTCGTCTGGGAAACCAGACAGATTTTTCTGTCCAAAGGCAGAGAAAGGCTTTCCGCCTCTTCCTTCGTGCTGATGACTTCATAGTCATCGCCCGGAATCCAGCCGATAATGCCCTCGACCTCCGGGTGCTCCCGGTTTCCTGTAATGATGATATGGTAGCCTTTTTTTGCATATTCATTGACGACTCTGTGTATTTTCAGGACGAAGGGACAGGTGGCATCGACCGTATCAAAGCCATGATCCTTCAGCCGGTCCATGACTTCTGAAGAGACGCCGTGAGACCGGATGATCACAGTTCCCTTGTCCATCTGATCCAGATCGCAGTCCTCATCCATGACATTGACCCCGCGGGCCTTCAGATCATCCACAACAATTTCGTTATGAATAATGGGTCCGTAGGTATAGATGGGACAGCCGTCATCCTTATTGATTTCTCTTTCCACGGTTTCCAGCGCCCGCTTGACGCCAAAGCAGAAGCCCGCGCTCTGTGCGAGAATTACTTTCATAGCCCATTTCTCCTGAACTCTGCAGTTTTTCAGGATGAACTCTCCTGTTTACTGCAGCAGAATCACTTTCCAAATCAATCGCTTCTAGTCTTATTTTCCGCGCTCTTCTTCTGCCTTAACCAGACTTACGATCCGATCGGTGACTTCCTCAATCGACATATGGGAGGAATCCACGAGAATAGCATCCTCCGCCTGGCGAAGGGGTGCGATGGCCCGGTTCATATCCTGCTCGTCACGTTTCTTCACATCCTCAATGATCTGGTCCAGATCTGCGGTCTGTCCTTTGGCGATCAGCTCATCGTAACGTCTCTTTCCACGGATCTCGGCGCTGGCTGTAAGGAAGATCTTCACATCGGCCTGAGGCAGAACGACCGTTCCGATATCCCGGCCGTCCATAAGAACCGACTGCTTCTTTGCCAGGTCCTTCTGCAGATTCAGAAGAGCTGCACGGACCTTGGGATAGGCACTTACTGTAGATGCGGCTGCACTGACCTCAGGTGTCCGGATAAAGGGTGTCACATTCTCCCCGTTGACCAGGACAGCCTGTTCTCCATTTTCATAGGAAATGGAGACCGAAAGCTTCTCTGCCTCTGCCGAAACGGCCGCCTCATCCTTTAGGTCAATGCCCTTCTTTAACATATGATAGGCCATGCCCCGGTACATGGCACCGGTATCGACATAAATATAGCCCAGCTCCTTAGCAGCCCGTCTGGCAATGGTACTTTTACCTGCGCCGGCAGGTCCGTCAATTGCGACATTCATAATTTTCTTCATAATGGTCTATCTTTCCTCTCTTTTATTTATTAGAATCTTCCAGCCCATCTCCGGCCAGAAAGCCTGTGGAGAAGGCTGCCTGCAGGTTGAAGCCACCGGTATAGCCGTCGATATCCAGGACCTCTCCGGCGAAATACAGACCGCGGACCTTTTTTGTCTCCATGGTGGACGGGGAGATTTCCTTGACCGAGACACCGCCCTGGGTCACAATGGCCTGGCGGAAGCCCTCGGTTCCGTTTACGGTCAGGCGGAAATGCTTCAATGTATCGACAAGCAGAGCCCGCTCTTCCTTTGTGATGTCATGGACCTTTTTCTCATCCGAAATCCCGGTCCGGTTCAGCAGCACCGGGATCATCCGGGCCGGAAGCAGACCGCCCATGACCGTATGGAGGTTCTTATTGGGCTGCTGATCGAAATCGCGGAGAAGTCTCTGATCCAGCTGGTCCGGGCTCAGGGCCGGTTTGAAGTCGATGAAAGCCGGCAGGGTCCCGCACTCCTCCAGATATTTCCCGCATCTGGCCGAAGCCTTTAATACCAGTGGCCCCGTGATGCCGAAATGGGTGAACATCATCTCGCCGAGTTCATGGAAGGACTGCTTCTTTGCATTTTTTCCATAGGGCATAGTCAGGCTGACATTCTTCAAGGACAGGCCCTGGAGGGCATAGATATCGCTTTCTTCCGTCCGAAGAGGAACCAGACTCGGCCGAAGCTCTGTCACCTTCAGTCCCTCCTCCCGGGCGAAGCGGTAGCCGTCGCCGGTCGATCCGGTAGTCGGATAGGAAAAGCCTCCGGTACAGACAATGACCGCATCCGCCGGAACCCTCCTGCCATCGGATAAAGAAAGACCGGTCACCCGCTTTGTGTATTTCTCCTTGGGGCCCAGTTCTTCCGGCGAAAGGTCTTCCGTCAGAAGAAACTTCACCTCGGTCCGAAGACAGATCTTCACATGCAGACGCTTGAGCTCTATCTCCAATGCCTTGGTTATATCCGATGCATGATCCGAGACCGGAAAGACCCGGTTTCCTCTCTCCGTCTTCAGAGGAATTCCCTCCTTTTCGATCATTTTCATCAGGTCTTCATTGGTAAAACGATAGAGAGAGCTATAGAGAAAGCGGGGATTCGAGATGTAGTTCGAAAAGAATTCATCGATGGGAGCCGCGTTGGTACAGTTGCAGCGGCCCTTGCCGGTGATGTAGATCTTTTTTCCCAGCTTTTCATTTTTCTCATAGATCGTCACACTGTGACCCTTTTTGGCGGCAGCGATGGCCGCCATCATGCCGGCGGCTCCTCCGCCGATGACTGCTGCTTTCATGAGTCTTCTTCCTCCGGATCCTCTTCTGCATTTCCTTTGGATTTTCTCTTGGGGAAGCGCATTTTCACCGAATCATCCACCCGGTCGATTTCATCGCTTTCATAGACCTGATATTCATCCCAGATATGCTCCAGAAGCCCAAGCGTGTCCGCAACCTCATCCTGCTTCTTCATGCAGAGAGAAACAATCAGTGCATTGATGACGGAAAGCGGTGCCACCAGAGAATCCACGATGGATGCCATATCGCTCTTGGCGATCAGATTGCAGGAGGAATAGAGGTTCATGGGAGAATTCACGGAATCCGTCAGGGTAATGACCCGGGCGCTCCGGTTATTTGCGAATTCCAGGGCCTTTAAGGTCCGCATGGAATAGCGGGGAAAGCTGATTCCGATGATCACGTCCTTCTCATTGATCCGGATCATCTGCTCAAAAATCTCACTGGAGGAATTGGTCTGAAGGAGGATGACATTGTCGAAGATCAGATTCAGATAAAAGGCCAGGAAATTGGCTAAGGATGCGCAGGAACGGATTCCGATCACATAGATTCTCCTGGCATTTAAGATGGTGTCCACAGCCAGTTCAAAGGCCTTGTCATCGATCTCCTGCAGGGTCTGCTTGATCTTCTCTTCATCCGAATGGAGGACGGATTCGAGGATCTTCGACTGGCTGATCCGGCCGTAGGTCACTTCCATTCTCTGAATGGAATTCAGCTTGTTACGGACCATTTCCTCCAGGGCCTTCTGGAAATCCGGATAGCCCTTGTAGCCAAGCGTCATGGCGAAGCGGACCACCGTCGATTCCGAGACGCCGACGGTCTCTCCCATTTTGGCAGCCGTCAAAAAGACCGCCTTATCATAATTATCTGCAATGTAATTCGACAGAAGCTTCTGTCCCTTGGACATTCGGCTGTAGTGCCGGTTGATCCGGTTCATAAGATCGCTGTTCGTTGACATGTATTTTACCTTATCCTCTTATCATTTTTAGCTTTCTTTGCTGCATAGTCCTTTGTAAGCCTTACAACAACCGGCGACAGAGCCAGGACAGCGACGAGGTTAGGGATTGCCATCAGAGCATTCATGCTGTCAGCCAGATTCCAGACCACATCCAGCTTGACACTGGCACCGACGACGACAAAGATCACATAGATTGCCTGATAGACAGCCATGCCGCGGGGACCTGCCAGGAATTCCATGCAGCGGGCACCGTAAAGACTCCAGGACAGAAGTGTGGAAAATGCAAACAGAGTAATGCAGACCGCAATGATCGAAGCGCCCAGCTTGTCCCCGAAGGAGGTGGAGAAAGCCATGATGGTAAGGTCAGCTGCCGCAGACTTTCCATAGAACTGTCCGGCACAGCCGGAACAGAGAATGGCCAGTGCAGTCAGAGTGCAGATAATAATAGTATCGGCAAAGACCTCGAAAACACCATACATGCCCTGCTCGACCGGATGCTTGACATCAGCAGCTGCATGGGCGATCGGTGCGGTACCGAGACCGGCCTCATTGGAAAAAATACCGCGTCCGAAGCCTGCCCGCATGGCCTGCTGGATGGCCACTCCGGTAAGTCCGCCGCCGATGGCGGAAGGATCAAAGGCGCCGCTTATGATCTGTCCGAATACTCTGCCGACATTGTTTCCATGTGTAAATACGACAACCAGTGCAGAAATAATATAGACCAGAGCCATAATGGGAACCAGCTTCTCTGTTACATTACCGATTCTCTGCAGACCGCCGAAGAGGACCAGAATTGTGAGAATTGCGCCTACAATGCCTATGATCACATAGATCATGTGAAGGGTACCCTCATCAATGGAGGGATTATAGGCCTTGAAGACCGATCCGATCGATGAGGCAATGGTATTGATCTGGGTCATACAGCCGGTTCCAAGAGCCGCAACCATGGCGAAGATACAGAAGACAATGGAAAGCCATTTCCATCTGCTTCCCAGACCGTTCACGATGTAATACATGGGTCCGCCGACATAGTCGCCCTTTTCATTTTTCTTCCGGTAATGAACAGAAAGAACGATCTCTGCATATTTGGTACACATACCGAACAGAGCCGCAATCCACATCCAGAAGATGGCACCGGGGCCTCCGATGGCAATGGCACCGGCAACGCCGGCAATATTTCCGGTTCCGACGGTTCCGGCCAGAGCCGTTGTCAGGGCCTGAACCGGGGACAGAGTGCCCTCTTTCTGGTCAGATTTCTTTTCAAAGAGCTTGCCGACGGTATTCTTCATGATGGTTCCGAATTTCCGGAACTGAAGAAATCCCAGTCTCGCGCTTAAGAAAATACCTGTACCAAGAAGCAGGATCAGCATGGGGATTCCCCATACCGCGGCATCCAGCCGCGATGAAAATTCTGTCAGCCTGGTCAGTATTTCATTCATAATCTTCCTTCGCCTTCCTCTTTCCTGAAATCACATTTGTAAGTCATTATAACATACTTGTTCGTGCTGTCTCCTGAACTTTTATCTGCCGACGCAAAAAAGCTCTGCCCTGTACGATAAGGTACAAAGCAGAGCTTTCTATATTTACTGTATATTCTGTCTCTGATTCGGAATACCTTCAAAGGAGACGGTCTTCATTTATCCTCAGACAGGATAGGCACCGTTCTTCTTGTCGGCAGCCTTGGGATCAACGCCGGTCTGCTGAGCCTGACGATACTTGAAGAACTCGGTTGCAACCTGAGGGAACAGAGCATAGGAAAGAGTATCCTCATCCTGCTGCTTGTAAGGAGCAACGGCCTTCTCCATCTCAGGAAGCTGAGGCTTTAAGAGATCTGCAGGTCTGCAGGTGATAGCCTCGGACTTTCTGTCGCCAAGAGCCTTCTCGACAACTTCCGGATTGAAAGGCTTTACGGTCTTGCCGTACTTTCCAAGAAGAAGATCCTTGGTCTGGTCGGTAACGACCTTGTATCGCTCGCCCATCAGAACATTGAATACGGCCTGAGTTCCGACGATCTGGGAAGAAGGTGTAACCAGAGGCGGCTCACCGAGATCCTTACGTACTCTCGGAACCTCTTCAAGAACCTCTCTCAGCTTGTCTTCCTTACCCTGCTCCTTGAGCTGGGAAATCAGGTTGGAAAGCATACCGCCCGGTACCTGATAGAGAAGGGTCTTGATGTTAACGCCCAGGACCTTGGTAGAGATCCGGCCGTTTGCGATGTACTTCTCACGGATGGGCTGGAAATAATCAGCGATCTCGGCAAGGAGATTCTGATCCAGACCGGTATCATACTGGGTACCCTTGAAGGCCTCTACCATAACCTCAGTAGCCGGCTGGGAAGTACCCATAGCGAAAGGAGAAATGGCGGTATCGATGATATCGCATCCAGCTTCTACAGCCTTCATGCAGGTCATGGAAGCGACACCGGAAGTATAGTGGTTATGCAGTTCCAGAGGAAGATCGGTAGCTTCTCTTAAAGCAGTGAAAAGCTCGGATGCTGCCTTGGGAACCAGAAGTCCGGACATATCCTTGATGCAGATGGAATCTGCACCCATTTCTTCAATGGCCTTGGCCTTCTCTACCCAATAGTCCAGGGTATAGGCATCGCCAAGTGTATAGGACAGAGCTACCTGAGCATGTCCGCCTTCCTTCTTGGCAGCCTTGACGGCGGTCTCAAGGTTTCTGAGATCGTTCAGGCAGTCAAAGATTCGGATGATATCGATACCGTTGGCAATGGACTTCTGTACGAAGTACTCGACAACATCATCTGCATAGGGCTTGTAGCCAAGGATGTTCTGGCCGCGGAAAAGCATCTGCAGCTTGGTGTGCTTGAAGCCGTCTCTTAACTTTCTCAGTCTCTCCCACGGATCCTCATGAAGGAAACGAAGGCAGGCATCGAATGTGGCACCGCCCCAGCACTCTACGGCGTTGTAACCGACCTTATCCATGGTGGGAACGATCGGAAGCATTTCTTCTGTTGTCATACGTGTTGCCATCAGAGACTGATGGGCATCACGAAGAACGGTTTCAGTAATTTTTAATGGTTTCTTTGTGACTTCTGCCATTGTTCATTCTCCTTTAT
Source organism: Lachnospiraceae bacterium (assembly GCA_029338875.1). Classification (GTDB taxonomy): domain Bacteria; phylum Bacillota; class Clostridia; order Lachnospirales; family Lachnospiraceae; genus Lachnocurva. The sequence continues at coordinate 37,646 of JAQYBF010000110.1, read as the reverse complement.
ATTAGACTCCGAAAATAGCCATGAATACACCGGCAGCTACGGCTGTTCCGATAACACCGGCAACGTTCGGTCCCATGGCATGCATGAGAAGGAAGTTGGTCGGATCCGCTTCGGCGCCGACCTTCTGAGATACACGGGCACTCATAGGCACGGCGGATACACCGGCAGAACCAATCAGAGGATTGATCTTGCCCTTGGTAACCCAGCACAAAAGATTGCCCAGCCAGATACCGGCCGCAGTTGCAAACATGAATGCGATCAGGCCCAGAGCGACAATCTTCAGAGTGGAGACATTGAGGAAGGCTTCTGCGGAAGTAGATGCTCCGACAGAGGTTCCCAGAAGAATAACTACGATGTACATCATAGCGTTACTTGCTGTATCGGTCAGCTGACGAACAACACCGCACTCCTTGAAGAGATTTCCGAGCATCAGCATACCTACCAGAGGAGCTGTGGTCGGAAGGATCAGACAGACGATAATGGTAACGACGATCGGGAAGAGGATCTTCTCGAGCTTGGATACCGGACGAAGCTGTGCCATGTGAATCTTACGGTTCTTTTCAGAGGTAAAGAGCTTCATGATAGGAGGCTGAATGATCGGAACCAGGGACATATAGGAATATGCCGCTACGGCGATCGGGCCCATCAGGGAACTCTGTCCCAGTTTGCCGGCAAGGAAGATGGAGGTAGGGCCATCAGCACCGCCGATGATGGAGATTGCTGCCGCTGCCTTATCGTTGAATCCGAGAAGGATTGCGACCAGGTAGGCAACATAGATACCGAACTGAGCGCCGGCACCCATCAGGAATGAAATCGGGTTGGCGATCAGAGGGCTGAAGTCGGTCATTGCTCCGACGCCCATGAAGATCAGGGACGGCAGGATCGACCATTCATCCAATTGATAGAAATAATAAAGCAGGCCACCAACTCCATTGGAGGTTTCAGCCGGAGATGCGATGATATCCGGATAAATATTAACCAGGAGCATGCCAAATGCGATCGGAACCAGAAGAAGCGGTTCAAAGTCCTTCGCAATCGCGAGATAGAGGAAGATTCCTGCTATCACGATCATAACGAAGTTGCCGACGGTCAGGTTCGCAAAGGCTGTCTGATGGAGAAGGTTACCTAACGTACTTGCAACGTAACTCATGTAAATCCCTCCTGAAAGTCAGATTACTCATTCATTGTAGCGAGAAGATCTCCAGCCTCAACCATCTGACCTTCAGAAACCTCGATGCTGGCAACAGTGCCTGCCTTGGGTGCAACAACCGGGGTCTCCATCTTCATGACTTCCAGAGTCAGGATCGGATCGCCGGGCTTTACTGCATCGCCGGGCTTGGTGTTGATCTTGAAGACCTTTCCGGATGCGCCGGCATCAATCTTAAGGGAGCCAGCTGCGCCGGCTGCCTTCTTTACAGGAGCCTTAGGAGCAGCTACTGCAGGTCTTGCTGCAGGTGCGCTTGCAGTGCTTCCTGTCTCTTCTACGGTTACATCATATGCTGTGCCGTTAACGGTAATGGTATAGCTTTTCATTATAAATTTCCTCCTGAACTCTAATTAATATCTTCTCCGGATGGAGCGGACAACAAAGTCATCTGTTGTCATTCCTGTAGAAGCGGAAATGGCTGCGGCAATAACTGCCACAAGCTCGGTATCATCTGCTGCTTCTTCGACAGCTTTCTCTTCCTTAACCTCTGCCTGCTTTGGTGCTTCCTCCTGACCGGAGAATTTCTTCTGCAGATAGGGAATGATACGGAAAGCATAGATAACAAGACTGATGATGATCAGAACCGAGAATACGACGAGCATACCCATCAGCACATTCAGTGCAGCCTTGGACATGGTCTCGGCCATGGTGTAATCCACATTGACATTCATGGAGGTCAGCTTCATCCGATCTCCGAGAACGCTGAAGGTGTAGATTACCTTACCGGAACGCTTGGAAAAGCTTACGTTCTGTGTTGCGGTAACGGTCTTTCCGGCCTTCTCGATCTTAAATTCGCCGAAGCCCTTCAGTTCGCCGAGGGTGTTCGCATTGTCAGCCCAGTTCTGAAGCAGGGTCTCATACATTACATCCTGGTCCTTTTCGTCACCCGATGCCGTCTCAGATGCAGTTCTGTACTGCTCGGCCTGGCTTGCCGCATCCTTTGCAGAGATCTGCGACAGGCTGGTTGTCATAGTCTGAACACTCTGTTCCAGATCAGATCTGTTATAGCCATAGACCTTCTTCTGATCGTTAATTGAATTCCCGCAGGAAACCAGAGTAAACATCATGACGAGCATGCAGGCGAAAAGGACGAATCTTTTCTTCATTTTCATAAGTACCTCACTTACTTTGTGCCATGCTTTTTATAGGTCTCGTCTTCCTGTTTGGTGCAGAGCATCTCAAAGCCTGCGATCAGGTACTTCCGTGCGTCTGCAGGATTTACCAGGCGGTCGATATAGCCGCGGCGGAGCGCGTTCACAACACCGGACTGCTTCTCATCGAATTCAGCGGCTGCCTTGGAAAGGTCTGCGTTCTCGTCATCTGCATACATAAGCTTTGCAGCAAGATCCGCATCCATGATACCCATCTCGGCATCCGGGAATGCCAGGCAGAGATCTGCACCGACAGACTTGGAATTCATAAGGATATAGGCGGATCCAACAGCCTTCTTTGTGATCAGGTTGATCTTCGGTACGGTTGCCTCGGAAAGGGCGAATACGAAAGCGGAAAGAGCCTTGGGCAGGGTCTTCTCTGCATGAAGGCTTGCTTCATAGCCTGAAACATTGGTAAGAGTCAGAACCGGAATGGAGAAAGCATCACAGAAGCGGACGAAGTCTGCGGCCTTGCGGCATCCGCCGGTAGTCAGCTTGTCTTCCCTGTTTCCAACCAGACCGACGGTCTGTCCGTCAAGCTGAATAAAGCCTGTAACGAAGGAAGCGGCATAACCCTTCTTTGTCTCAACGAAAACATGATTATCGGAAAGCTCGGCTGCAATCTGTGCAGGATCGCTGTCTGCTGTAATCTCGGATGCGCGGTTCAGATCATCCTCGCATTCATTGAAGCAGCCATCCTCAAGGTTGGAGCCCGGAAGAATGGTAACGAGATTTCGAATTGCATCTGCAATATCTTCCTCAGAGCCGACACCGTCTACCAGTCCGGTATTCTCATACTGGAACTTGGCGGAAGCGCTGTCGCAGGCATCCTGATTGTTTCCCGGAATGGCATCCGGAGAGTTCAGGAAAAGCTTGGCATCCTCTGTCATGAAGACGAAATCGCTGACGCCGGCAAGAATCGACATTCCGCCGCCGCACTTTCCTACTACTGCAGTAATTTCAGGAACCACGCCGGAAGCCTTGACTGCTTCCTGGTAGATGGATCCGATGCTCTCAAGGGCATCGAAGGATTCCTGCAGACGTACGCCGCCGCAATCCAGGAAACCGATTACAGGTGCTCCCATCTTTACTGCCATCCGGTAGATGTTCCGGATCTTTCTTGCATGCATCTCACCGATCGTGCCACCCAGTACGGAATTGTCCTGGCTGTATACGAAGACAAGATTGCCGTCGATCAGACCATGGCCGGTAATTACTCCGTCGGATGGGGTGTCATCTTTACTCAGGTTGAAATCCGTATTCCGGCTGGTAATGCCTGCGCCAAGCTCAACGAAGCTGTTTTCATCAAGCACGCGCTGGATTCTCTGAGCTGCAAGACTGTTCTTACGTTCACTCATGCTGCTATCCTCCATAAAGCTGATAAATTTCATACGTAATGTATTCTATCCTAATACGATCATCAAAACAACTGATATTCCGTTAAATTATTGACAAATTCAATGAACCTATACATCCGCTGCATTTGTGTCACTGCCCGTTTTTTTCCTCTTTCAGGACCTCCCGGGCCTCTTCCTCCGCCTCAGCCGTAAACTCCTCGACCCGGGCCGGGTCAACCACCGGAAGCTCCTCGACGCTGGAGATACCGAAGGCCCGTAAAAAGTCATCGGTCGTTCCGAAAAGAATGGGCCGGCCAGGTGCATCCAGACGGCCCAGCTCCTGGACCAGTCCGTATTCCACCAGCTTGTTGACCGCATGGTCGGAAGAGACTCCTCGGATCTTTTCGATCTCGGCCTTGGTGACCGGCTGCTTGTAGGCAATGATGGACAGGGTCTCCAGAAGGACCTCCGTCAGGGCATATTTCCGGGGCTGCTTGGCCAGGCGGATCAGATAGGGATAGACTTCTTTCGAGGTTGACATCTGGTAGGCGCCGTTCACATTGCGGATACGGATGCCGCGGTCTTGTTCCTCATAGGTTCTCTGGAGCTCTGTGACCAACCTTTCAGCATCCTTTTCCGGGATCTCCAGGGCCTTTGCCAGCTGATCCGCCGACACAGAATCTCCCATGGCAAAGAGGATGCCCTCGATTGCCTGCTTTTTTTCCTTATCTTCCATAGTTCTCACCACTCTTTATTATTTGTTCGCCCGCTTTTCGATTTTGGATATCTGTAATCTATGATTTTCTGATTCAGATTTTCATTTTGTCCACTTCCATCAGCAGGATTTGATTCCGCTTTTTTACGCCTTCTCCTCCGTCAGATGGGAGGTGATTTCAATCTCTCCAAAGGCCTCTTCCTGTCGGATGGTAATCTGCCCGGTCTTCATAAGCTCCAGAATGGAAAGGAAGGTCACGATGACCTGAACCCGGGAGGACTGCCTGGTCAGAAGCTGGCGGAAGGAGAACTTCTTATGGCTTTTCGCGAAGCCTGTCAGCTCCTTCATCTTGTCCTCCAGAGAGACCTCTTCCTTTTCGATTTTTCCAAAGGTAGACCGAATCGGATCGACCCTGTTTTCCTTCTGACGGAGGACCGACTCGAAGACCTTGCTTAAGTCATCTAGAGTCAGACCATTGAGAAGCTTATGGACATCCACCGGCTCCTCGTAGGATCTAACCTCCTTGGGTATATCCGGATCATGGAAATAAAGGGGCTCCGCCTCTTTCTGCATGTCGGCCAGTTCTTCCGAAACGCAGCGGTACATCTTATATTCCAGAAGCCTCTCCACAAGCTCCGACCTCGGGTCGATCTCCTCTCCGTTTTCATCCTCCTCCCTGGGGAGAAGCATGCGGGACTTGATATCCAGAAGCGTTGCGGCCATGACCAGGAATTCACTCATGACATCCAGATCCGCCTGTCTCATGGAATCAATATAGTCCAGATACTGATCTGTAATGACAGCGATTGGGATGTCATAGATACTGACCTTATTCTTGTCAATCAGATGCAAAAGCAGATCCAGGGGCCCGTCAAAGGCATCCAGATGCACACTCAGTTCCATAGCTTACCTCAAAAATTCACTTCAGAAAAGGATACCATTCATCGGGACTGAAAATTCCTTAAAAACGTCTTCCTCATTTCCTGATAAATCCTCAGAAAAAAATCGGGGCCAAAGAGCCCCGATTTTCAAATCAGGACTCCCGTCCCGATCATTTCACATTATATATCCGGGAAGCAGGGGCTTACCGCTCTTCTGCAGGCACATCCTTGATACTGAAGGACATCCGTCCCATCTTATCCTTGCCCAGGCAGATGACCTTAACGATATCACCCAGGGTCAGAACATCCTCAACCCGGTCAATCCGCTCCTTAGCAATCTTACTGATATGAACCATGCCCTCTTTTCCGGGAGCAAATTCGATGAAAGCACCGAATTCCTTAATGCTTACAACCTTACCGGTCAGGATCTGTCCCTTGTAGTAATCGGTTGTAATGATCTCGATCAGGCGCTTGGCTTCTTCAATGCCTTCCATGTCATTGCCGCAGAGATCGACACGTCCGTCATCGGTAATATCGATCTTGACGCCGGTCCGATCAATGATCTCGTTGATGGTCTTTCCTCTCTGACCTACGACATCACCGATCTTCTGAGGATCGATATTCATGGAGAAGATCTTCGGAGCATACTTGGAAAGCTCCTTACGAGGCTCGGCAATAGCCTTGGACATGCAGGTGTCCATGATGAAGTTTCTGGCTTCATGGGCTCTGTGGATGGCTTCCTCAACGATCGGACGGGTCAGGCCATGGATCTTGATATCCATCTGGATAGCAGAGATTCCTTCATGAGTACCGGTAACCTTGAAGTCCATATCGCCGAAGAAATCCTCGAGACCCTGGATATCGGTCAGAACAACATAGTCGTCATCGGTATCACCGGTAACCAGGCCGCAGGAAATACCTGCTACCATGTCCTTCAGAGGAACGCCGGCTGCCATCAGAGACATGCAGGAGGCACAGGTCGATGCCATGGAGGTGGATCCGTTGGACTCGAAGGTCTCGGATACGGCACGGATGGCATAAGGGAACTCTTCTACGGAAGGAAGTACCGGAACCAGGGCACGCTCTGCCAGTGCGCCATGGCCGATTTCACGACGTCCCGGTCCTCTGGACGGCTTGGTCTCGCCGACAGAATAGGACGGAAAATTGTACTGGTGAATATAACGCTTCTCGGTGATGTTGGGATCCAGTCCGTCGATCTTCTGAACCTCGGACAGAGGAGCCAGGGTGACAACATCGCAGATCTGAGTCTGTCCACGGGTGAACATAGCGGAACCATGAACACGGGGAATCAGATCAACTTCTGCAGAAAGCGGGCGGATCTGGTCGATACGTCTGCCGTCGGGACGCTTGTGGTCCTTTAAGATCATCTTCCGGACGGTCTTCTTTTCATACTGGTAGACAGCATCGTCAACCAGAGGAAGCCAGTCCTCGTTCTCTGCGTAGGCTTCGCGGATCTTTTCTGTGATCTGCTTTACATTTTCCTCGCGGGCCTGCTTGTCATCGGTGAAGACTGCCTCTTCCATCTCTTCCGGAGAAACGATCTTCTTCATGTCCTCGAACATTTCAGCAGGAACGGCAACGCTCTCATAGGTGAACTTGGGCTTTCCGACCTCGGCAACCATCTGGTCGATCAGCTTGATGATGGACTGGTTGACTTCATGAGCCTTGTAGATGGCCTCGATCATCTTGTCATCGGAGATCAGATTGGCACCGGCCTCGATCATGATGACCTTGTCGCGGGTGGAAGCTACAGTCAGCTCCAGATCGCCCTCATCCCAGTCCTTCTGGGAAGGGTTGATGATGAATTCGCCGTTTTTCATGCCGACCTGGGTCATAGCGCAGGGGCCGTCGAAGGGAATATCGGAAATGCAGGTTGCCATAGCGGTACCGATCATAGCGACCAGCTCCGGACGGCATTCGGGATCAACGGACATAACCATGTTGTTTAAGGTTACATCGTTCCTGAAATCCTTAGGGAAAAGGGGACGCATGGGACGGTCGATGACACGTGCGGTCAGAACGGAGTTATCCGATGCCTTTCCTTCTCTCTTCTTGAATCCGCCCGGGAATTTGCCGACCGAATAGAATTTCTCTTCAAATTCAACAGAGAGAGGGAAGAAATCAATACCTTCTCTCGGTGCATCAGATGCCGTAGCCGTGCACAGCAGGGTGGTCTCACCATACTGAATGAAAACGGCTCCGTTTGCCTGTTTTGCGACCTTGCCGACCTCTACTCTGAGAGGACGTCCGGCCAGTTCCATTTCGAATGTCTTTACCATCTCACGTCTCCTAACGATTCACATGGGGTTTATCCCCTACATCTAACTAAAGAAGCGGAACGGCATGCTGATGCTGTTCCGCTCCGAAAGGCTTCTATTATTTTCTGAGGCCAAGGCGCTCAATCAGAGATCTGTAACGCTCGATATCAACGTTCTTCAGATAAGCAAGAAGGTTTCTTCTCTTACCTACCATCTTCAGAAGTCCGCGTCTGGAATGATGATCCTTGGGGTTCTGCTTCAGATGCTCGGTAAGCTCTGCGATACGCTCGGTCAGAACTGCAACCTGAACCTCAGGTGAACCGGTATCGCCGGGAGTTCTTGCGTACTCATTGATAATAGCTGTCTTCTTTTCCTTTGTAATCATGGTTTTTCCTCCATTTTCTCCTGCAGGATTCCTGCAGATTATATGCCCGGATTAAGCTGGGGTCGGAAATTCCGTCAACTGAACCCAGGTCAGCACCATTGTTAAATATATCATAGCTTAGATGGCTTGTAAACCGGATTTTTTATTGAAATAATCCAGGGCGGCATGACTGTCCGAAAGGATCTGCGTTTTCAGGTCCTCCAGGGAATCAAACTTCATCTCCGGCCTCAGATATTTTAGAAAAAGGACCTTGGCTTCCTTCTCATAGACATCCGCCTTGAAGTCGAGGATGTGGGTCTCCACACCCATGCGGCCATCCGTCTGAACGGTCGGCTTGACTCCGATATCCGTCACTCCATGGAAGACCCGGTGGTCGATTTCGACCTCTGTAATATAGACCCCCTTGGGAGGAAGGAGCTTCTCCCTGGGAGGCAGCTGGTTGATGGTTGGAACTCCCATGCCGGTTCCGATATGGTTTCCGTGGATAATTTCGCCCCAGATGAAGTAGGGATAACCCAGAAGCTCATGGGCCTCTTCGACTTTGCCCTTTTCAATGTCTTCCCGAATATAGGTCGAGCTGATTTCTCTGCCCTTATAACTTATTTTATCGATCACATCGTAGGTAAAGCCGTATTTCTTCGACAGTTCTTCCAGAGCTTCGATATCTCCGGCTCCCTTGTAGCCGAAACGGAAATCACGGCCGATCGCCATATATTTCATCGAGAAATTAGAGACCAGGGTCTGAATGAATTCTTCCGGAGAAAGCTTCATAAAGCGGTCGGTAAAGGGGCATTCCAGAAGGTAGTCGATCTTACGGCCCATTAGCTCGCTCTTCCGCTCTTCCCGGGTCAGAAGGCTTCGGCCCTCCTCGTGGTCGATCCGGTTCTTCGGAGGAATATCAAAGGTGACAAGACAGGAGGCAAGTTCAGGCGTCTTGGACCGGATCCGGTTTAAAAGCAGCTCGTGGCCCCGGTGAAGGCCGTCGAATTTTCCGACCGATATGGCGGTCGGCACATCGATCCTGCTGTCAAAAAAGCTTGTGATATACTGCATGTTCTTACTCCAGAAAGATTTTAACTGCTTTGTAGAGACTGCCCTCTTTTTTAAAAATGCCGGCAAAGGTTTTCTGATCGGACAGGTAGAGGCGGACCTGGCTGTTTTTCTGTCCTGCAGAATTCCCGGAAAAGCCATCCCTACTTTCAGCTGATGAAAACAGATTTCCTGCAGGGCCTTCCGCATCTGGCCCGTTCTCGGAGAAAAAGTGCACTTCTTCCGCATAGATGGGATTTCCGTTCAGAAGATAGCGGTCGGCCTGAGGCTCGGCACAGGCTTTAGGATAGGAGAACATCTGATCCAGGGGAATCAGGGCATCCTCCGCCCTGTCCTGATCAACAAGCTTCTGAAGCTCTTCCAGACTCAGGGCATCCTTTACATCGGTCTGTCCGATCTTCGTTCTCCGAAGGGATGCCATGCAGGCTCCGGTTCCTAGGAAATCTCCGATATCCGAGCAGATGGTCCGGATATAGGTGCCTTTGGATACATGGGCCGTAAAACGGACCTCCGGCAGGCTGATTTCTTCGATTCTCAGTTCATAGATCTCGATGGGAACGGTCTTCCGTTCAATCTCCTGTCCCTGCCGGGCCATCTCATAAAGCTTCTTTCCGCCGACCTTCTTGGCTGAATACATGGGCGGGATCTGACTGGTCCGGCTCTGAATGATAGAAAAGGCCTCGCGGATTTTTTCTTCCGTCAGATTTCCGACCAGGTCCGATCTGTCGCTTAAGATCTGACCGGACAGATCCTCGGTGTCGGTCTTGATTCCAAGACGCAGTACTGCCTCATAAGTCTTGTCGTGATCCGAAAGAAGAGGCACAGCCTTGGTGCCTCTTCCGATAAAAATCTCTAATAAACCGGTGGCATCCGGATCCAGGGTTCCGTTGTGGCCGATCTTCTTTTCATGCAGCATACCGCGCAGCTTGGCGACAACATCAAAGGAAGTAAAGCCGGCCGGCTTATCGATGAGGATGCATCCGCTTCTCAGGATGCTTTTCGATCCCTCTGCCACTCTTATGACCGATCCATTCTGCGATCCTTTTTCCATCAGTAATACCCGCCGTTTCTCAGCTGTTCTTCGACCGCCTGACTGATGGCAGAAATGACCTCATCGGGGTCCTGATCCTTGTCCACGCGGAAGCCGGCCGCCTTGGCATGGCCGCCGCCATGGAAATTCTGTGCGATCTCGGCTACGTTCAGGATATTGCCCTTGGCCCGGAGACTTCCCTTGTAGGATCCGTCCGGATTCTGGTGAAGGAAAACTGCCGCCTGGACGCCGCGGGTCACACGGAGCTGGGAAACAATGCCCTCGGTATCCATGGGAGCGGCCTGACAGGTCTTGAAGTCCTCCGTCGTGATGACACTGGAGATGACTGACCCGGTCTCATTCAGCTTTGCCTTCATCAGAGCCAGGCCCATAAGCCGGTTCTGAACAAAGGTCTTCTCGTTAAAGACCCGGTCTACGATGGCCGGATAATCAATGCCCAGATCCATAAGCTGACCGGCAGCCTCCATGGTACTGTGATGGGTGGAGGAATACTGGAAGACTCCGGTATCCGTTACCATTCCGGTATAAAGGCATTCTGCGATTTCCCGGCTGATGGCTTCCTTGGGAAGAAGGTTATAGACCAGTTCGCAGGCAGATGATGCATCCGGAACAATATAGTTCAGGTCTGCAAAGCCGTCTCCATTCGAGAGATGGTGGTCGATGCAGATGGTTCTTGCACCCTTGAGATACTCCTCGGCATCCCCGAGTCTTCCCGGCTCACCGCAGTCCACGACGATAAAGAGATCAAAGGGAGCCTGCGGCTTTCCGGGTTCTTCGATCCGGTCTGCATTTGTCAGAAAGGAAAAGCAGTCCGGGATGGGTTCCAGGAAGGCATGGAGATCCTTGTCCGGGAAATTCTCATGGATGTAATTATAGACGGCAAGAAGACTGCCAACGCAGTCTCCGTCCGGCCGGACATGGCCGGCAATGCCGATCCGGTCTGCATTTTCGATTTCAGTTTCCAGATGAAAGGTCATTTTAGTCCTCTTTTTTGTCAGCTTTGTCCAGATCCGAAACCTTCAGTCCATGGTTGACCTCATCGATCATCTTCGACATATGGACGCCGTAAGCGATGGAGGTATCCAGGTGGAAGAAGAGCTCCGGTGTATTTCTTAAATTGACGGTCCGGGCCAGCTCGTGGCGGATGAAGTTCTTGGAGCTGTTTAAGCCCTCCATAGTTTTCTTCTCGGCTTCCTCATCTCCCAGGACGCTGATCCAGATCTTACAGGTCTTCAAATCCGGAGCCACTTCGACTCCGGTCACAGAGGTGACCGGGGCGATGCGGGGATCCTTGACCTTGTTTCGGATAATATCGGAGAGCTCCCGAAGGACCTCTTCGTTGATTCTGATATTTTTAATACTGTTTTTACGCAAGTTGTTCTCCTTTATTCAATTACTCGCGCGGAACCTCGACCATCTTGTAGGCTTCCATGATATCGCCCTCCTGGATGTCGGAAGTGTAATCCTTTAAGACAATACCGCATTCGAAGCCGGCCTTGACTTCCTTGACATCGTCCTTGAAACGCTTCAGGGAAGCAAGATCGCCGTCAAAGAGCTGATCCTTGCCTCGGGTCAGGCGGATCTTGCAGCCCCGCTCGATCACACCGTCATTTACGACGCATCCGGCGATCAGACCGATACCCGAAGCCTTGAAGGTCTGACGTACCTCGGCATGGCCGATGACACGCTCCTCATAGACAGGCTCCAGCATACCCTTCATAGCCCGCTCGACATCCTCGATCGCATTATAGATGACATCATAGAGATGGATATCAACATGCTCGCGCTCGGCGATATCCTTGGCAACCGCATCTGGACGGACATTGAAGCCGATGATGATGGCATTGGAGGCAGAGGCAAGTACCACATCGGATTCGGTGATGGCACCGACGCCGCCATGGATGACCTTGACAACAACCTCGTCGTTCGAGAGCTTCTCCAGGGACTGCTTGACTGCCTCGACAGAACCCTGTACATCTGCCTTGACAATGACATCCAGTTCCTTGAGGCTTCCGGACTTGATCTGATCGGACAGATTTTCCAGAGACATCCGGGAACGGCTCTCTTCCACGAGCTTGTTCTTCTCTTCGTTGACAAATTCCTGGGCGAAGCTTCTGGCATCACGGTCGGAATCATGAACCAGAAGGATCTCACCTGCAGAAGGTACTTCGTTCAGACCCTGAATCTCAACCGGAACCGAAGGTCCTGCGGACTTGACTCTGTGGCCGTTTTCATCGACCATGGCACGGACCTTGCCGTAGGAGGATCCTGCAGATACCGGATCTCCGACATGGAGGGTTCCGTTCTGAACCAGAACGGTTGCTACAACACCCCGGCCCTTATCCAGCTGGGACTCGATGACGATTCCACGGCCCTTGGCCTTGGGGTTGGCCTTTAATTCCATGACATCCGCGGTCAGAAGGATCATTTCGAGAAGATTGTCGATACCTTCATGAGTCTTTGCAGATACCGGACAGAAGACGGTGCTGCCGCCCCAGTCCTCAGGGATCAGCTCGTACTCGGAAAGCTCCTGCTTGACACGGTCGATATTGGCATTGGGCTTATCGATCTTGTTGACTGCAACGATGATCTCAACTCCGGCTGCCTTGGCATGGTTGATGGATTCAACGGTCTGAGGCATGACACCGTCATCGGCTGCGACAACCAGAACGGCGATATCGGTGGAGTTTGCTCCACGCATACGCATGGCTGTGAAGGCTTCATGTCCGGGAGTATCAAGGAAGGTGATCTTCCGTCCGTTGGCCTCTACGACATAAGCACCGATCTTCTGGGTAATGCCGCCGGCCTCGCGGTTGGCAACCTTGGTATCACGGATGGCATCCAGAAGGGAGGTTTTACCATGATCGACATGTCCCATGACGGATACAACCGGAGGTCTGGGTACCAGATCCTTGGGATCCTCATCATCCGTATCCTTCAGATATTCCTTGATGAGATCGACCTTTTCCTCATGCTCGCAGAGGATATCGTAATCCATAGCGATCTCTTCTGCCTTGTCATAGTCAAGGCTGGTGTTCAGTGTGATCATGACGCCCTGAAGGAAGAGCTTCTTGATAATCTGGGAAGGCTCGATCTTCATCCGCTCTGCCAGCTCACGAAGGGTAATGTGATCCGGCAGTTTGATGGACTTGATTTCCTCTTCTGCGGCTTCCTTCTTCTCATGCGGCTTCTTGTTGTTTTTCTTTCCGCCGTTCTTTTCGAGATTTACATAGCGCTCCTGATTCTTGTCGTTATAGGAGTTTCTGTCTCTTCTGTCATTTTTCTTCCGGTTATTCTTCCGGCCGTCCTTGGAATTCTCGGAGACTGCAGCCGGACGGCTGTTCCGGTCATTCCGGTCGTTTTTCTTATGATCGTTCCGGCTGTTTCTGTCATTCCGATCCTGCTTTTCATTCCGGCCGCTACGGTCAGTTCTGCCGGTTCTGTTGTCATTATTTCTGCTCTGACGGTCAGATACAGGGCGTTTTCCTTCACTGCGGTTTTCTGCAGGCTTTTCGGCAGTTCTGTTTCCTTCTGTCTCTTTAGCCTGAGATTCTGCCTGAGCCCTGGCCTTCTTCTCAGCCTCGGCTGCTCTGGCACGCTCATCCATGAGCTTTGCCTCTTCGAGAGCCTTCTTCTTGGCCTCTTCAGCCTCCCGCATCTTCTGCATCTTCTGCTGCTCAGCCAGAGTCGGCTCACCCTTTCTGGTTCCGTCTGCACGGATAGGACCGGATCCGCTTCTGGGCTTGATCAGGGGCCTGGACATAGGATTGGCATTTGTCCGCTGTCCGTCCCGTCTTACCGGCTTTCTTCTGTCTCCATGAGCAGATCCGCTGCCGCCGTTTGCGGCAGGACGGTCGCCCCGTCCGTTCTTCCGGTCACCGCTTGCAGACTTGCTGCCGCGATGGTCTCTGAATTTTCCGGAATACTGGGCATTAAAGACAGCCGTAATGGTCGGCTTCTTCTTTCTTGGAGCAGCTTGTGCCTTTGCCTCTGTATTTTCCTTGTTGACCTCGGGATTTTCTTTATTCACAGGCTTTGATCCTTCTTTCACCGCTTGATCTTCTGTCTTCTCTGTTTTTTCTGCCTTTGCCGGACTTCCGGGTGCTTCCGTCCGAATGGACCTGGCCGGATGTACGGTCTTAAGGGCAGCTTTTTCTGGCTCGGAGGTTTTCGCACCGGCTTTTCCAAAATGGGCTTCCGCCTTCCTTACGGACTCCTCGTCAACGCCGGAAGATACGGACTTCAGCTCCAGTCCGGTGGAGTTCAGATACTCCAATACATCCCTGCTTGATGCCCCAAGCTCTTTTGCGAGTTCATGAACTCTCATTTTTGCCATGCTTCATCCTCCGTTTTCATATCCTCTTCAATCAGCTTCTTTAAGGCTTCCCCGAGGCTTCGGTCATTAATGCAGACCGCTGCCCGGTTGGTCTTTCCGATGGCCTGACTGATTTCATCAATAGTTCCATCTATATAAATCGGCGTTTCATAGAAACTGCACATGTCCTGGTAGGATTTTATGGTCCGTTTCGAGCCGTTCTCTGCCACCAACACCAGAAATGCCTTTCCTTCCTTCACGGCTTCTTCCACCTGGTAGTTTCCGCTTTTCAGTTTTCCGGATTTCTCGGCAATTCCGAGCATTGATTTCAGTTTTCTTATCATTTTTCCAGTTCTTTCCTGACCTGATCCCAGACTGCAGGATCTACCGCCGCCTTAAGCGACCTGTCAACTGCTTTTTTCTGAACAGCCTTTTCCAGACAGGCCTCTGACTTGCAGATATAGGCGCCGCGCCCGTTTTCCCGGCCCTTTAAATCCAGACCGACGCTTCCGTCCGGTCTTCGGACCAGACGGAACATCTCTCTCGGGTCCCGGACCCTTCCGCAGGCGGCACAGCGTCTCTCGGGTCTCTTATTCTTCGTCATTCTGGCTTCCTTCTCCGGTCTCAGCTTCGTTTTCCGGATCCTCTTCGGAATCTGTCTCTGCAGAATCTTCAGACTCATCGGACTCCTCAGTCTCCAGAGACTCTTCCTCCTCCGGAGCTGCCTCACCGTCATCGATCAGAAGATCATCATCTGCATCCGCTGCCTCATCGTCCACAAGCAGATCTCCGTCTTCATCCTCATAATAGCCGTCTTCATCGTAATACTCTTCATCCATATCGAAGAAGTCGCCGGACTCTCTGGCCTGGGTTTCGCTCTTGATATCGATCTTGTAGCCGGTCAGGCGGGCTGCCAGACGGGCATTCTGTCCCTCACGTCCGATGGCCAGAGACAGCTGATAATCCGGAACAACGACCTTGGCGGTCTTCTCTTCGGAATCGGCGATAACGGAGATGACCTTGGCCGGTGACAGAGCATTCTCGATCAGGCGGGCCGGGTTCTCATCCCAGTTGATGATATCGATTTTTTCGTTGTGGAGCTCTTCGACTACGGCATTGACACGGGTTCCGTTCATGCCGACACAGGCTCCGACAGGGTCTACATTTTCATCATTGGACCAGACAGCCATCTTGGTACGGTTGCCGGCCTCTCTGGCGATATTCTTGATCTCGACGATACCGTCGCGGATCTCGACAACCTCCTGCTCGAAGAGACGGCGGACAAGATCCGGATGGGTTCTGGAGACGTAGATCTTGGTTCCCCGGCGGGAATCCTTGACATCCAGGACATAGAACTTGTAGCGGTCGTTGGGCCGGTAGCTCTCGCCGCGGATCTGCTCGCGCTCGGTCAGGATGGCATCGGCAGTGCCCAGATTGATGCTGTAGGACTTGCCGATCTTACGCTGTACGATACCGGTAATGACGGTATGATTGAGTCTGGTGTACTCCTCAAGGATGATGCGGTGCTCTTCCTCATGGATGTCCTGCATCATAACGCCTCTGGCTGCGCTTGCTGCGATACGGCCGAAGGTCTTGGAGTCGATCTCCTCGGTGTAGACCTCGCCGATCTTGTAGCTTCCGTCCTTCTCCTGGGCTTCTTCCAGGGAGATCTCGGTCTCGGGATCTTCGACGGTCTCGACGATGTTCTTGGAGGAACGGACATGATACTCGCAGGTATCCGGATCAATATCGATCGTGATGTTGTCGGTATGATCGTAGGTATTCTTGCAGGCGGTCATGATGGCGCTGCGGATGGCATGGAAGACGATCTCTCTGGGGATGTTCTTCTCTTCCTCAAGCATAGTGATGGCCTTCTGCATGATGGCATTGCGGCCTGCATTCTGGGCAACCTGGCCGATATTCTGAACCTCGACCTCTTCCTTGACCACATCGCCGATTTCGTGATGCTTCCTGTCAATCATGAATGCCTCTGCCGGAGTAACCTGAGTCGGACGATCGGTAATGGGATCTGCTACGGTAAGCTCACGGATGACATGGTAGTCACAGGTCTTCGGATCCACCATAACCGTAACATTATCAGATGTTCCGAAACGGATCTCGCATTTCCGTAAGAGCTCTCGCTTAACGCCGTCGAGCATCAGGGACCGGTCCAGGCCTTCCTCTCTCTCAAAATCCTTTGCTGCATTCAGAAGGTCCTTTTTGTTCTTTGCTGCTTTTAACTTTGCCATTTTTTCCTCCGGTTTCAATTTAATCCACAAACGCCTGGTTGATCGCCGATATATCGCTTCTCTTGATGGTAAGCTCTCTATCCGGCAGTTTCAGGGTGATTGTATCGTCAGTATAGGCGGCTAGGTCGCCCGTGAAATATTTGTCTCCATCATAGGCCTTATAGGTTCTGACCTCAATCGGCCTGTTCAGATTCCTCTGATAGTCCTTCTCCTTTTTCAGGGGACGGGTCAGACCCGGGGACGAGACCTCAAAGGTATATGCCTCACTGATATAATCTTCCCGGTCCAGGATCTCATTCATTTCCTGAGAGACTGCAACGCAGTCGTCCAGCTCGATTCCGCCCGGCTTGTCGATATAGGCGCGGAGGAAATACTCACCGGCTTCCTTCACGAATTCCACATCCACAAGCTCAAAGCCCATTCGGTCCAGGATCGGCTGAAGAAAGGCTTCCGTCTTCTTCTCATAAAGCTCTGATCTTCTACTCATTTTTCCTCCTGAAAAAGGCTGAATACGAAATTGAGAGTGGACGTTCCCGCCCACTCTCAACTAGCTGCTACGGTTATAAAATAGCACAGAACCATAGAATATACAAGCAAAAAATAAGTACCGGTTAAAAACCGGTACCTTTAGGGTTGGGCTATAAAAGTAGTTCGTAGGGGAGTCGAACCCCTGTTTTCGCCGTGAGAGGGCGACGTCTTAGCCACTTGACCAACGAACCAGATTGCTGACCCGGTTGAACCGCGTCAACAATAGATACTATACAGAAGTCATAAGAAGAATGCAAGTACTTTTTTAAATTTTTTAGTCCTCGTATCCGTTCGGATTCTTCTTCTGCCAGTTCCAGGAATCCCGGCACATCTCAAGGATGCCGTATTTTGCCTTCCAGCCAAGCTCACGCTCTGCCTTCGAAGCATCGGAATAGCACTGAGGAACATCGCCCTCTCTCCGGGGAGCAAACTCATAAGGAATCTTTAAGTCATTTGCCTTCTCGAAGTTATTGACGATATCCAGTACACTATAGCCGATACCGGTTCCCAGGTTGTAAATAGAAACTCCGCTGCCCGGCTCCAGCTTCTTTAAGGCTGCCACATGGCCGCTGGCCAGATCCATGACATGGATGTAGTCACGGACACAGGTTCCGTCCGGTGTGTCATAGTCATTGCCGAAAATGTTCAGGTGATCCAGTTTTCCGATGGCTACCTGGGTAATATAGGGCATAAGGTTGTTGGGAATACCGGAAGGGTTCTCTCCCATGAGTCCTGTCGGATGAGCTCCGATCGGGTTGAAGTAGCGGAGAAGAACGACATTCCACTCTGCATCTGCTGTATGAAGATCAGTCAGAATCTGCTCGATCATCCACTTGGTCCAGCCGTAGGGGTTGGTGCAGGTTCCCTTGGGGCATTCCTCGGTAATAGGAATCTGTGCAGGATTTCCGTATACGGTTGCAGAGGAAGAGAAGATGATATTCTTGACGCCGGCCTTCCGCATCTCGTCGACCAGGGTCAGGGTTCCGTTGATATTGTTATCATAGTATTCTACCGGCATATGTACCGACTCACCGACAGCCTTCAGGCCTGCGAAATGGATGACGCTTTCGATCGTATTTTCCTTAAAAATTTTCTTCAGGATCTCACGGTCACGAATGTCTCCTTCATAGAACTTCAGGTCTTTTCCGGTGATCTCACGTACCCGCTCCAGGGACTTGGGATTTGCATTGCAGAGATTATCCAGCACTACAACTTCCTTACCGTTATTCAGAAGCTCGACGCAGGTATGGCTTCCGATAAAGCCGGCGCCTCCGGTAACTAAGATTGCCATAACACATCCTCCTTTATACATTAAAAATGGCGGCTGAACCTGTCAGCCACCATTCATTTTATTATGCGATCTTTTCTTTTGCAATAGCACAAAGCTTTGTAAATCCTGCAGAATCACTTACTGCCAGATCAGCCAGCATCTTACGGTTGACTTCAACACCGGCCAGCTTTAAGCCATGCATAAGCTTGCTGTAGGAAAGGCCATTCAGTCTTGCTGCAGCATTGATACGGGCAATCCAGAGAGAACGGAACTGTCTCTTTCTTTCCTTACGTCCTGCATAGGAGGAGGTAAGAGCTCTCATTACAGACTGCTTGGCTACACGATACTGCTTGGATCTTGCTCCGCGGTATCCCTTGGCCATCTTCAGTACACGATTATGTTTCTTCTTGGCGTTTAAACCGCCCTTAATTCTTGCCATTTATATTTCCTCCTGTCCGAATCAGAGATAAGGTAAAATCTTCTTCATATTCTTAACATTGGTTGCGTCTGCATAACCTGCCTTACGAAGATTTCTCTTACGCTTGGTGGTCTTCTTTGTAAGAATATGGCTCTTGAAAGCCTTGCTTCTCTTCAGATTACCATTTGCTGTGGCTTTGAACCGCTTTGCAGCTGCTCTCTTGGTTTTGGTCTTAGGCATAACCTATTCCTCCTTAGTTCTTTTTCTGTGACAAAACAATGCTGATGCTTCTGCCTTCCATTTTCGGCCGTTTCTCAACGACAGCCACATCCTCAAGGGCTGCAGCGAAGTCGTCTAAGATGTGCTGAGAGCTCGAAACGTGAGCCATCTCTCTTCCGCGGAAGCGAAGTGTTACCTTTACCTTGTTACCCTTCTCCAGGAACTTGCGCGCAGCGTTTGTCTTGGTGGAAAGGTCATTGGAATCGATGTTGGGAGACATACGGATCTCCTTGACTTCGATCGTCTTCTGCTTCTTCTTGGCTTCTTTCTCCTTACGGGCCATCTCATAACGATATTTGCCGTAATCAATGATTTTGCATACAGGCGGCTTTGCTTTCGGTGCCACTTTGACGAGGTCAAGATTCGCATCCTGAGCCATCTTATAGGCATCTCTTGCAGACATAATTCCCAGCTGTTCTCCATGGGAACCGATCAGGCGGACTTCTTTGTCTCTGATCTGCTCGTTAATCATTAAATCGCTAATTGGTGCTACCTCCGTAAGTCTTCTCTCAGCAGACCGCTTTCTCTACTGTCTTTCTGACAATAAAAAAAGTGGATAGGCAGGCTATCCACAATCATACATATCTCTTCGGATCAAAAAGATCAAAGGAAACATCATGAACACTAAGTCACATTTTCAGTGCTTAGGTGAGAGTGGATACTCTGCTTTCTTGTTACAACATGTGATATGATACTACGCTCCTGCCCACGTGTCAACTGTTTTTTTGCATCTCGAGTTTTCCGGTCAGATCATCGATAAACTGCTGGGCGGTACGTCCGGACAGACCGCCGTGAGACAGCTCCCACTTGTTGGCTTCCTCAAGGACTTCCTTATCACTGATGGAAAGATTAGCCCGGTCGCGGAGATTTAAGACAATCTTCTTAAAGTCCTTGGGCGACGGTGACTCATAGTAGATCTTGCAGCCGAAACGGTAGGACAGGGACAGCTTCTCCTGAATGGTGTCATTCTTGTGGAGATCATCATATTCCTTCTTGTCACCGGCATTCTCCCGAACCAGGTGGCGGCGGTTGCTGGTGGCATAGATCAGGACATTGTCCGGCTTCTTTTCGAGACCGCCCTCAATGACCGCCTTAAGGTACTTGTAATCCGTCTCGAACTCCTCGAAGGAGAGATCGTCCATATAGATGATAAAGCGGTAATTCCGGTTCTTGATCTGGGCAATGACCTTGTTCAGATCCCGGAATTGGTGCTTGAAGATTTCGATCATACGGAGGCCCTGGCCGTAATACTGGTTGATGATGGCCTTGATCGAGGTGGATTTTCCGGTTCCGGCATCGCCGAAAAGAAGGGCGTTGTTGGCCGGAAGCTTCTTTAAGAAGGCCTCGGTATTATCGACCAGCTGCTTCTTCTGGTATTCGTAGCCGACCAGATCCGAGAGACTGACATGGGCGATTCTTGTAATGGGAACCACATTGCCCTGATCATCAACACGGAAGGCCTTGTGAAGGCCGAAACTTCCGACACCGTAGGACTTGTAGAAATCCGTCACCGCTGCAACAAAAGCATCCAGAGTCGGAGCCTCCTCGAGCTCGTGGCAGAGATCCATAATGCAGTCGCGGATTCTCTTATTGAAAAGATAGCCCGACTCGGGGTTGTCCCTGTAATCGGTCAGCATGGCAATCTCGGAAAAGTCGAGGAAGTCCGAGTACTCGTGGTCCAGGTGGAAAAGCTTCATGAAAAGTTCCAGATCATGGGCGCCGGCCCTGGAAAGGGAGCCGCCGCAGTCGCCCCGCATTTCACAGGCCCTTGTATAGGCATTCTCATGGTTGACAATGAAATTCGTAAGGAGGGCGTGGTAGAGATTCCCATAGAAGCCGTGGGAAGCCGCCATCTCGATCAGCTCATGGATTCTCTCGTAGACCTCTTCCTCAGGAAAGGCTCCCTGGGGCTTACAGAGAATCTCACTGTAGCGGTAGACCACATCGGTCTTCTCTGCCCGATAGATAAACATATGATTCATCAGATTTTCCATGGCAAGCCTCCTATTAATAATTTCCCAAAATCTGTATGGAATTGGCCTCTTCGGACAGACCGGTCAGGGCATTCTGTACAGCTTCATCATTCAGGTTTCCGGCAAGGTCGATAAAGAAACGGTAGGACCAGGGACGGTCCTTGACCGGCCGGGATTCGATCCGCGACATGTTGAGTCCATTATAAGTGAAATTGGACAGAACATGGTAGAGGGATCCGGAGTTATCATCGAGTTCAAAGGACAGAGTCAGAGTTTTGGCATTGATAAAAAACTTCTTTTCCGAGGAGACGATGATAAAACGGGTCGCATTGGTCTTGTCGTCCTGGATTTTTTCATCCAGAACCTGAAGCCCGTAAATATCGGCATTGATCTTTCCGGCGATGGCTGCCTGATCCAGTCTTCCGTCGTCATGGACCTTCTTTGCTGACATGGCGGTATTTAAAAGAGACCGGGCCTCAAAGGAGGGATGGCTGTCCAGATAGTCGCTGCACTGAAGCAGGGCCTGGGGATGGGAATAGACGACCTTGATATCCGACAGCTTTGCACCCGGCAGAGCCAGAAGGGCGTGATCGATTTTAATCACCTGCTCTCCGATCACGGCACAGTCATACTCAGTCATAAGATCGAAATTTTCACTGATCATACCGGCCGTCGAATTCTCAATCGGAAGAACCGCATAATCGGCTCTCTTGTTCTTCAGATCCTCGAAGGCCTCCCTCCAGGTCTTGACTGGATGCGTCTTATGATGCTCGCCGAAGAATTTCACCAGAGCTGCCTGACTGTAGGCGCCCTCGACACCCTGATAGGCGATCTCGCAGCCGCTGAAATCAAAGCCCCGTTTGCATTTAAAGCCGAAGGTTTTCCTGTGGCCGTTCCTGGACAGGATTCCGTACTGCTTCTTCCGGCTGCCGGACATGATCGAAGTAAATAATTCCCGGATGCCCTGCTTGACCAGAGGATCCGCCGACAGAGCCGTCAGGCTGTTCAGCTTGCTCTGCTCCCGCTGCCGGTCAAAAACCGGCTTCTTTTTCTCTATCTTGAAGGCGGCGACCTCGTCCGCCAGATCCATCCGCCTCTCATAGAGATCCACGATCGACTGGTCGATGGCGTCGATGTCTTTTCTGATTTCTGTGATGTCTCTCATTCTTTTTTCTTCTTCCTGTTCTTTATGATGTCTGCTGGAGATTCAGATAGTCAAAGAAGGACAGCTGGTCATCCTCAGGCAGATTCTTTATGATACCCAGCCGTTCCATGGTATCAACGATTGTCGAGGAAACCTTGCCCCGGTTCTTTAAGTCATTCTTCGATGTGAAGGGCTGACTTGCCGCTGCAATCTGCAGAGACTCGGCCGCCGAATCACCCATGCCCTCCAGGGAGTTGAAGGGAGGCAGAAGCTTTCCGTCGACGATCTGGAAATATCGGGCGTCCGATTTGTAGAGATCCATGGGCAGGAATTCGAAGCCTCTGGCATACATTTCCTGAACCAGACGCATGTCTCCATAGGTTCCCTTCTCCTTGGCTGTCAGGGAATCTCCCTTGGCATCGTAGGCCCGGAGGGTATCCTCCAGATGCTGCTTTCCCAGGCACATGATCTCATAGCTGAAATCGGTCGCCCGGATGGAGAAATAGGCTGCATAATAGGCCAGGGGATAATAGACCTTGCAGTAGGCCACCCGCCAACCCATCATGACATAGGCTGCCGCGTGGGCCTTGGGGAACATATACTTGATCTTCTCGCAGGACTTGATGTACCAGTCGGGAACCCCATGCTCCTTCATATCCTCTACATACTGGGGCCATTCATTGCACTTGCCCTTGGCAACCACGCCTTTTCTTACACGCTCCATGATGGTGAAGCTCTCTTCGGACTCCAGGCCCTGATGAATCAGGTAAACCATGATATCATCCCGGCAGGCGATACAGGTGGAAATCGTTGCCGTGCCCTCCTTGATCAGGGTCTCGGCATTGCCCTGCCATACATCGGTTCCGTGAGACAGACCGGAAATACGGATAAGATCAGTAAATTCCTTTGGCTTGGCCTCCATGAGAAGGCCCATGGCAAAGTCGGTACCGAATTCCGGGATTCCCAGGGTTCCCAGCGGACAGTTCTTCCACAGATCCTCAGGCTTAACACCCAGGGCATCTGTATTTTCAAAAAGCGACATGACCGTCCGGTCGTCGAGCGGTATATCCGTCGCATGGAGACCTGTCAGATCCTCAAGCATCCGAATCATGGTCGGATCCTGGTGGCCCAGGATATCCAGCTTCAAAAGATTGGAGTCGATCGAATGATAATCGAAATGGGTGGTGATCACGTCACTTGTCATATCATTGGCCGGCTGCTGGACCGGAGTGAAGGGGGTGATTTCCTCACCCATGGGAAGAACGATGATTCCGCCCGGGTGCTGGCCTGTCGTCCGGTGGACGCCGACACAGCCCTTGACGATCCGGTTGATCTCGCACATTCTCTTGTGAACGCCGCGCTCCTCGAAATAATTCTTGACATAGCCATAGGCGGTCTTGTCCGCCAGGGTACCGATGGTTCCGGCCTTGAAGGTCTGGCCCTCACCGAAGATGACTTCGGTATAGCGATGGGCCTTGGCCTGGTAGTCACCCGAGAAATTCAGGTCGATATCGGGCTCCTTGTTTCCCTTAAAGCCCAGGAAAGTTTCAAAAGGAATATCAAAGCCCTGCTTGGTCAGGTAATGGCCGCAGCGGGGACACTTCTTATCCGGCATATCGCAGCCTGCCCGGCCCGAAAAGGCCTTGACCTCATCGGAGTCGAAGTCCACATAATGGCAGTGGGGGCAGAGATAATGGGCCGGCAGAGGATTGACCTCGGTGATTCCGGCCATGGTCGCGACAAAGGAAGACCCGACCGAGCCTCGGGAGCCGACCAGGTAGCCATCCTCATTGGATTTCCAGACCAGCTTCTGAGCGATAATGTACATGACGGCATAGCCGTTTCCGATAATAGAGTTCAGCTCCCGCTCCAGACGGGCCGAGACAATCTCCGGCAGGTTCTCGCCATACATTTCATGGGCCCTGTCATAGCAGATCTTCCTTAGCATGCCGTCGGAATTCTCGATGACCGGAGGGCATTTATCCGGTCGGACCGGGGCAATGGGCTCGCACATGTCAGCGATCTTATTGGGATTCGTAATAACCACTTCCTCTGCCGCTTCCGCGCCGAGATAGGAGAACTCCTCGAGCATCTCCTCTGTCGTATGGAGATAGAGAGGCGGCTGGGGATCCGCATCGTCAAAATGCTGACCCGCCATAAGGATCCTCCGGTAGATCTCATCCTCCGGATTCAGAAAATGCACATCGCAGGTCGCGCAGACCGGCTTGTCCATAGCCTTTCCCAGAGCCAGAATCTGCCGGTTGATGTCCTGCAGATCCTCGACGGAATTGACCACGGAATCCCTGGGGCTGTCGATCATATACTGGTTATTTCCGACCGGCTGGATCTCCAAATAGTCATAGAAAGAGGCGATCCGCTCAATCTCGGATTCCGGACGGCCGTCATGAATAGCCGAATAAAGCTCTCCGGCCGAGCAGGCGGAGCCTAAGATCAGACCTTCCCTGTACTTATTAATCAGAGACCTGGGCATGAGGGGCCGCTTGCGGAAATACTCGAGATGCGACAGGGAGATCAGCCGGTAGAGATTGATCCGGCCCAGATCATTTTTGGCCAGAACGATGCAGTGATTGGGATGAAGCTTCCGTATGGACTCCTTGGTCAGCTTCATGGACTTCTGGATATCGACAAGCTTAACAAGGCCGCGGTTCCGAAGCTTTGTGGCCAGGGCGTCGAAAATCCAGGCCGTACATTCGGCATCATCCACAGCCCGGTGATGGTGCTCAAGGGAAACCTTCAGAGCCTTGGCAACCGTATCCAGCTTGTAGTTGGAGAGGCTGGGCAGAAGAACCCGGGCCATTTCCACCGTATCCATATAGGTCACAGGAGCCTCCAGGCCCAGCCTCTTGCAGTTGGCCTTGATAAAGCCCATATCGAAGTCGGCATTGTGGCCGACCATAATGGCTCCTTTGGAAAATTCCAGGAATTTCGGCAGCAGGGTCTCTATGGTTTCCGCATCGCGGACCATATCATCCCGGATACTGGTCAGCTCTGTGATCCGATAGGGAATGGGGATCTGCGGATTGACAAATTCCGAGAAACGGTCTGTGACCTTGCCTTCCGAGAAACGTACGGCGCCGATCTCAATAATCCGGTTCTTTTCGGCGGAAAAACCTGTAGTCTCCAGATCGAAGACAACAAAGTCATCATCCAGGCTCTGGTCCTCTCCGATGGGATCGGTCACAAGACGACGGATATCATCGACCAGATAGGCCTCCACACCGTAGATAATCTGCGGGGCATCCGGATCCTTCTGCACGGCATGGTAGGCTTCGGTAAAGCCCTGGACATCGCCGTGGTCAGTGATGGCAATGGCCCGGTGGCCCCAGCGCTTGGCCTGGGCAATGATATCTGCTGCCGTGCTGACACCGTCCATATCACTCATCTTGGTATGACAGTGGAGCTCTACCCGCTTGACCGGCGCATTATCCATACGCTTGACCTGGAAGTCCGGAATCTCCATCATGCCGGTAATCTTCTGAAGGACCAGATCATGGTCGAAGGTATCAATGGAGGGAACGCCCCGGACCTTGATAAAGGCCCCGTTATGAAGCTTTCCATTGGTCAGGACCTTGGCCTGGTCATTGGTCACAAAGATCTTGCAGGTGATGGAGTCGGTAAAATCCGTCAGGGAGAAAATCAGGATAGTTCTCTCGTTCCGGATCTCCTTGGCATCCAGATCAAAGACCTGGCCGCGGACCGCAATGGTCCCGATTTCACCCTGGACATCCTTTAAGGGAGTAACATCCTCTTCGATATCCCGGCCATAGAATACCGCCGGATTGGAGGATCGGACCAGGGGACGTTCTCGTCTCTGAAAACCGCCCTGGTCGTTCGAGCCGGAAAAGCCGGATCTTCTCTGAAAGCCGGAATCGGATCCTTTTTTCTGGTCCCCGCCCTGGTAGGAGCGGAAGGATTTTCCGGGAGATCTGTCTTTTCCATGAGAAGCTGCGGATGCATCCTTTCCTCTGCCTCCGGTCTTCTTTTCCTCCGGCTGGTCTGCTCCGAGAAGCTCCGGCTCTTTGCTTTTCTCCTCCTGAATCTTTTCGTAGTTCCGGCTGATCTCCTTAATCTCATTTTCAATCAGCTCTTCACCGCGGTCCTGCTTTTCATCCCTTTCGGCCTTCTTATAGGCCACATCACAGATGACCGAGAGGCCGCAGCGCCGGCAGAGAATATTGGTCATGATATCGAGAATGCTGTCCTCATACATATGAGAAACCGCATCGTCAGAAAGGGTGATCAAAAGATGGGTATCATCCGTAAATGCCATGCTTCCCCGGGCGAGAACCTTGTAGAAGACAATATTGTGCCTGTAGATTTCCTCTAAAATGGAATCCTTGTAGAGGTCAAAGAGGGCCTTGGGCGAATACTGGTCCGACAGGTTGAATTTTTCGATAATATGGACCCTGACTTCATTCTTGAAATAGGTTTCCTCGATCTCCTTCTCCAGCTTCCAGATCCGGTTCTTGGGGACAAGGACATTGGCCTTCAGATAGATCCGCATCAGGTCATGGGCAGGATTGGTCGTAATCCGGCTGACTTGAGACTCCTGAAGCTGCTTATCCACCTTGCCGCTCTTTGAAAGCTCAGGAAAAATTTCTGAAAACGTACGATCCAATGCCATCTGCTCCTTACAAATTACGATCCGATGCTGATTCTTACCCTTAGGAACCAGGTCGGACAGAATCTGATATCCCTTCCGTTAATCCATTCTGACCGAACCCAATATCTCTTCCGTTAATCCATTTTGACCGAATCCGATATCACTTCTGTCCCGCCTCTGCTTTCTCTGCAATCAGACGGTCCAGCTCCTTCTTTAATTCCGGCAGAAGGTCCTCTTCCGGAACCTTCCTTAAAATTCTGCCGTGCTCGAGGATCAAACCTTCGCCCTTTCCTCCTGCAATACCGAGATCCGCCTCTCTGGCCTCTCCGGGTCCGTTGACCACGCAGCCCATTACGGCAACCTTCAAATCCGCCTGGATATCCTTGACCATATCCTCCACTTTGGATGCCAGGCCAATGAGGTCGATCTGGGTTCTGCCGCAGGTCGGACAGGAGACAACCTCCACACCGCCTTTTCTAAGGCCGAGAGTCTTTAGAATCAGCCGGGCCGAGCGGACCTCATCCTCAGGATCTCCGGTCAGGGAAACCCGGATGGTGTCGCCGATACCCTGGGACAGGATCAGAGAGAGACCGATGGCCGACTTGATATTTCCAGCTGTGACCGATCCGGCTTCCGTGATCCCGACATGAAGAGGATGATCGGTCTGATTCCGGATGAGTTCGTGAGCCCTGACACACATCATGACATCCGAGGATTTGATAGAAATGACCAGATTGTCATAGCCCATATCCTCGATAATCCTGACCTTGTCGAGGGCGGATTCCACCAGGCCTTCGGCCGTCACGCCGCCATACTTTTCCACCAGATCCTTCTCCAGGGAGCCGGAATTGACACCGACCCGGATGGGAAGATTCCGTTCCTTACAGGCATCGACAACGGCCTGAATCCGTTCTTTGGATCCGATATTGCCCGGATTGATCCGGATCTTGTCGGCCCCGTTTTCAATGGCGGCCAGAGCCAGCCGGTAATCGAAATGAATATCGGCGACAAGCGGAATATGGATCTGCTTCTTGATCTCTGAAATAGCCTTTGCCGCTTCCTTTGTCGGTACCGCACAGCGGATGATATCGCATCCGGCTTTCTCCAGGCGGAGAATCTGGGCCACTGTGGCATCCACGTCCTCGGTATGGGTATTGGTCATGGACTGGATCAGAATGGGGTTACTGCCTCCGATGACCCGGTCACCGATTTTTACTTCTCTGGTTTTCATCCGTTCTCTCATTTGTTCTTCCTTTCCGGGGGCCTGTTTTATCATCCGGTCGGCTGATATCTGCCGGATTCGCTGTTTTTCTAGAACAGTTTCGTAATATCACTGATCATAACAATCACCATAAAGCCCATCAATATGGCAAAGCCGGCAAAATTCACGGCTCCCTCTACCTTCTCCGGAGCCTTCTTCTTCGTGATCATTTCCACAAGGAGGAAGACCAGACGGCCTCCGTCCAGGGCCGGGAAAGGCAGAAGGTTCATGACGCCGAGGTTGGCCGACAGAAGGATGGTCAGGTTCAGCATCTCCATCACCGCATAGAAGACTGAGATAGCAAGGGACTGCTCATAGGCGTCCCCGATGGTCTTTACGATACCGACCGGACCCGACATATCACTGACACCCAGCTGGCCGGTTACAAGCATCTTTAAGGATCCGATCGTCACATAGATCAGATACTTGACCTGATAGGCACCATATCGCAGAGCGCCGAAAATATTGGTCTTAACATTCTCGGTCCCGCCCTGGATGCCGATCAGATAGCCCTTGCTTTCCTTGTCATAGCGCGGGTCTATGGTAAAAGTCTTCTTTACGGTCTTTCCCTTCGAAGTCCTCTCTACCGTGACATGAAGGGTCTTCCCCGTGTGCATCATGGTATAAGCCCGGACCTCACCATAGAAATGGACATGATAGCCGTTGATGTCCGTAATCAGATCATTGGCCTTTATCCCGGCCTCCTCAGCAGGATAGCCGTCGATCAGTTTTTCGACCCTGGCCGGCTGATAGCCGATGCAGGCCACCAGGATCACGGCCAAAATGTAGGCCAGAATGAAGTTGAATATAGGGCCTGCCGCAACGACCAGAAAGCGCTGCCAGGCCGGCTTCTTCTGAAAGGAACGTTCATCGTCGGTATCGGCTTCCTCTCCCTCCATGACACAGGCACCGCCGAAGGGCAGAAGGTGAATAGAAAAAAGGGTCTCGCCCCTCTGAAAGCCGAAAAGCCTGGGACCCAGTCCCAGCATGAATTCATTGACACGAATGCCGCAGCGTTTGGCCACAAAATAGTGTCCGAATTCATGGAATATAACAATAAAACTGAAAATCAGGATTGCGATCAGTATTTTCAAATAAGAATCCTCATATTTCTATACAGTACAGCAATTTGATGAGCTGATCTCTTAAGCAGACTCATTCCTCTGTCCATAAAATCAGAGTCCTGCGGCACGAAGGACAGCCTCGCCGGCTTCCTTCTCGGTTTCCAGAATCTCATCCAGGGAAGGATCGGGCCGGAAGGCCACATTCTCCATAGCTGCCTGAATCAGATTCGGAATATCCAGAAATTGAATCTTTCTCTTTAAAAGAAGGGCAACGGCCTTCTCATTTGCCGCATTGAAGACGGTCGGAATATTGCCGCCCCGGTCCATGGCCTGGTAAGCCAGACCCAGACCCCGGAAGGTCTCCATATCCGGCTTTTCGAAGGTCAGACTGCCCAGGGAAAAAAGATCCAGCTCCGGCAGATCCAGGGGCAGGCGGTCCGGATAGCTTAAGGCGTAGGCAATAGGAATTCTCATATCCGGAATGCCCAGCTGACCGATGACAGCTCCGTCCTCAAATTCCACTGCCGAATGCAGAATACTTTCGGGATGAACCAGAACCTGGATCCGGTCTCTCTTTACACCGAAGAGCCAGCCGGCCTCCATGACCTCCAGGCCTTTATTGACGAGACCCGCCGAATCAATGGTCACCTTGGCGCCCATATCCCAGTTGGGATTCTTCAGGACGTCCTCCAGGCGGACATTTTCCAGATCTTTTCTCTTCTTTCCCCGGAAGGTTCCGCCCGATGCGGTAAGAAGGATTTTCTTTAAACGCTTCTTCGGACTGCCCTGAAGGGACTGAAAGATTGCCGAGTGCTCGCTGTCGACCGGCAGAATCTCTGCCTTGTATTTCTCGGCCATGGGCATGATCAGGTGGCCTGCAGTGACCAGAGTTTCCTTGTTGGCCAGGCCGATTTTCTTTCCGGCCCTGATCGCTGCCATAGTCGGCCGAATGCCGACCATGCCGACAATACCGGTAATTAAGATGTCCGATTCCGGATCCTCGGCCACCCGGATCAGGCCGTCCATACCACTGTAGACCGGAACCGTAAGATCCTTTAAACGGGTCCGAAGATCCAGGGCCTTCTCTTCTTCCCAGACCGAAACAAAGGCCGGATGAAATTCCCGAACCTCTTTTTCGAGCAGGTCTATATTTCTCCCGCAGGAAAGACTGGTCACCTTATAGCATTCCGGATGCTGACGGACCACATCCAGTGTCTGTGTCCCGATGGAGCCGGTTGCGCCTAATATGGATACGTTCATAAAATCGTTTATCCTTTGAATTTTGATTTTCTAATAATCTTCCTCTTCCCTTGAATTCCATGAATCAGAGAATTCTCCGGTACTTATACCAGATAAACGGCCAGGAAATAGATGATGGGAGCTGTGATAATTACACTGTCAAAGCGGTCCAGAATGCCGCCGTGGCCGGGGATCAGCTTGCCATAATCCTTGATGTCGTAATTTCTCTTGATGGCAGAGGCGGCCAGGTCGCCGATCATGGAAATCAGGGCGCCGATGGCGGAAATGATGCCGAGAACGATGACTTCACGGCTTCCGATCTGCATCTGACTGCGGAAAATCAGGCTGTAGATAATGGTCAGAAGGAAGGCTCCGACGACACCGCCGATGGCACCTTCCACAGACTTCTTGGGGCTTAGGACCGGAGCCATCTTGTGCTTTCCGAAGAGACGGCCCACGCAGTAGGCGCAGGTATCACATCCCCATGAGCAGAGGAAGATCAGCCAGACGATATATTCGCCGTTGGGGATCATTCTGGTCTGATAGATGAAGGACAGCATGATTGAGACATAGAAGACGCCGAAGAAAGCCGCCATGATCTGTCTGGAATGATATTTGGGAAAGGTCAGGACAAAGCAGGCCAGAAGCAGGATCAAGAAAGCGATGACCAGAATTTCCAGATTGGGAAGGAACTTGAAGTTCAGGTCAAAGTAATAGAGAACGGTAAAGATATAGCCCAGGATACCGACCGGCTTTTTATTAATGTCGAAAACCCGGTAGAGTTCCATGAGGCCAACCAGGGAAATGGCACAGGTAGATGCCAGAAGGACCTTGCCTCCGGTGATGATCAGTAATAAAGCCAGGGCGACCAAAACAATGCCGCTCAGCAGTCTGGTTCGAAACATAAAATCTCCTTTCAAATATTATTTATAAGCCTCCGAAACGGCGGTTTCTCTTGTCGTATTCTTCTACTGCCTCTCTAAGCCGGTCTGCATTGAAGTCCGGCCAGGGCGTCTTGGTAAAGTAGAATTCCGTATAGGCCAGCTGCCAGAGAAGGTAGTTTGAGAGGCGCTCCTCTCCGCTGGTCCGGATCATGAAATCCGGATCCGGAATACCGGCCGTATCGAGATGAGAGGAGATATCCTCTTCGGTCAGATCCTCCGGACTCTTTCCGGCATCGATCAGATCCCGGCAGGCCTTTCTTGCAGCCCGGGTGATCTCATCCCGGCTTCCGTAATTGATGGCAATCTGAAGCTGAAGACCGGTAAAGTCCTTAGACATATCCTCCAGCTGGTCAATCGCTTTTCTTAAATTTTCCGGAAGTCCCTCGGGGTCGCCTAGAATCCGGCAGCGCATGTTGTTTTCCACCGAAAGCTTCATACATTTCTTCAGATAGGTTGCAAGAAGCTTCATCAGAGTCGAAACCTCATCACTGGGCCTTTTCCAGTTCTCTGTAGAGAAAGCATAAAGTGTCAGGTACTTGATTCCGATATCATCCGCTGCCTTGCAAATGACTTCCACGTTTTTGGCTCCGGCTGCGTGTCCGTAGGTCCGGGGCATGCCCTTGGCCTTGGCCCAGCGGCCGTTTCCGTCCAGTATGATTGCTACATGTTCCGGAATTTTCATCGAATCCTCCATTGAAACAGGGGCTCGTCAATCCGTCTTTCACCCACTTTTTTCGCATGCGGGTACTGACTTTGACACTCTTATCATATATAAAGCAAGAGGACACAAGAAACCTCGTGTCCTCCCTTGCAAGTTTGTACGATCTTCGTTCAGGATCAGACCGTCATGATTTCCTTGGTCTTGTCTGCAACCAGGCCGTCCACCTTTTTGGTGTACTCGTCTGTCATCTTCTGAACCTCGGTCTCCTGATCCTTCTCCTCGTCCTCGGAGATCTCGGAAGCCTTCTGAGCCTTCTTTAAGGCATCCATGGCATCCCGGCGGATATTGCGGATGGCAACCTTGGCTTCCTCGCCCTTCTTCTTGATATCCTTGGCCAGTTCCTTACGATGGTCCTCAGTCAAATCCGGGAATACCAGACGGATGGTCTTGCCATCATTGGTCGGGTTGATTCCGACATCGGACATGAGAATTGCCTTCTCAATATCCTTAAGGAGGCTGGGATCCCAGGGCTGGATCTGAATCATCCGGGGCTCCGGAACAGTTACATTGGCGACCTGCTGAATCGGGGTCTCAGCTCCGTAATAGCTGACCATGACACGGTCCAGAACATGGGGATTGGCACGGCCTGCGCGGATCGAATTGAACTCTTCCTTCAGATTCAGGATGCTCTTTTCCATACGGTCTTTATTTTCAGATAAATTCACTGCCATAATGATTCTCCTTGATTGGTCTAAATTTTATTTTCAGGCGGTAATACTGGTTCCGTCAAAGTCCTGATTCAGAGCAGCCTTTAAGATGCCGTCCTCTTCGGAAAGAGCGAAGACCTTCAGAGGCATCTTATTCTCCAGGCACATGATGGAAGCGGTAAGATCGATGACGCCGAGCTTCTGGTCAACCACATCCTGGATAGGAATCTGATCATACTTCTTTGCATTGGGGTTGGTCTTGGGATCGGAATCATAAACACCGTCAATGGCCTTGGCCAGAAGAATCTGATCAGCCTGGATCTCAACTGCCCGAAGAACCGTTGCAGTATCGGTCGAGAAATAGGGATGTCCGGTTCCGCCAGCGAAGAAGGTAATCACACCCGCATCCAGAGCGGCATTTACGGCATCGATATCAAAAAGATGGCTGAAGGCGCCGCAGACAAAGGGAGTGAAAATCTCGGTCTTCATTCCTTCTCCGCGGAAAATGTCCGATACGTAGATACAGTTCATAAGGGTTGCAAGCATGCCGATCTGGTCTGCCTTGGACCGGGTCAGCTCCTCGCCGGTACGGCCTCTCCAGAAATTTCCGCCGCCGATGACAATGCCGACTGAAAAGTCATGATCGATCAGCTTCTTTACTTCCTTTGCAACGGTCCGAACAGTCTTCTCATCAAAACCGGTATGCTTCTCTCCTGCCAGAGCTTCACCGCTCAGTTTCAGAAGGACACGTTTTTTCTCACTCATTTTCTATCCCCTCTGCAATTCTAAAACACTGCCTCTCCCCTGTCTTTCAGGGAAAGATTTACCATAATATTATCATCATCAAAGCTTTATTTCCACAGGATCTGCCAGACAAATATAGACCTCTGCCGAATCCTGCTTCAAGCCGAAACCTATATTACCATAAGATGGTTCCTTCTTTCAATGAGGAAGGCGGAAGGAATCTCTATTCCCATCCGCTGCAGAAGAAGGTCCGGCCGAATCCATATCCGGCATCTAGCAGTCTCTGTGATCTTGCAGAATATCATTCGATTGATGAAAAGTTCCTTAGATGGCAGTCATGGAAAATGACATGTCCTAGAAGAACAGAGCCAGTGCGATGAGGAACTGTCCGCCGAAGTAGAAGATGTGATTCAGGATCAGATCCACGGGCCGGTCCTTTCCCTTTCCGAAATAGGTACCTGACAGGATCAGGTCCGAAAGAAGGAATAAAACAGCACCGATGGCAAAGAGATTGGCGGCCGGATTCTGAAATTTCTGTCTGATGGATGCAGCCATGCCAAGAAAAGTGGAAGCTATAATGACCATGCTGTAGCTTGAAATCATAGAAGAAAAGCTGCCGTAATCCAGGCCCATGAGGCGGTCAGCATGACCTATGACAAGACCGAGAATCACGGACACAAAGAGAATCCGGCCCGTGACCGGAGACGTAAGAACCCTGTCAAAGCGAAGAAGCATATAGAAAATATAAAAGAGATGGCCAAGAAGAAATGCGATAAAGCCGCCTCTGGTATAGGAATTCTTTCGTTCCCCATCCGCATAGCGGAGGCCAAGAAGCAGATCTCCGACCAGGCCTGAAAAGCTGCCGGCCAGCAAGAAGAGGCAGAAAGGTTCGATGGCCTGCCGGCTCAGAGTCCCGAGAAAAGCAATTGCAACAAAGCAGGCACTAGTCGATATTTTCAGATAGGTGGTCTTCACATGAACCCGTTTCTCCCGGTCAATCAGATTTCGAAGGAAAAGCGTGCAGAACACTGCCATGAGAATAAGAAACAGCGCTGCCAGAAGCGGAAATAAAAATAATGAACTGCCGGCGGATTTGTCTGTCATAAGAGCCCCCTTTGTCAAAAAGCGCGCGAAAAAGTTTCCCTTTTCACGCGTATTTTATCACATATTGACGATTCAGTCCGCATAACCCGTTGCCCGATTGACCCGGCTTATAAATTCACCTTCTCCATGCCAGGCCTTTAAATTATGCTCCGTAATCTCTGCAATTCTCTGCAGGGTGATGTCCAGATGGTAGAATCCGGTGATATGGGGCGTAATGTAAAGATTCGGCACCGCAAAGAGCGGATCATGGTCCGGCAGTGGCTCCTGTTCGCAGACATCGATATAGATGCCGGCGAAACGTCCATACACATTCGGGTCCTTCAGGGCCTCATTTTCAATGACACTGCCTCTGCCGACATTGATAAGATAGGAGCCCTCCTTGCAGCGACTCAGAAGCTCCCTGTCAAAAAGATGATAGGTTGCCTGGGTTCCCGGCAGAGAAAGGGCGATCACATCCGCTTCCTTCACAAGCTCCGGAAGCTCATCCAGGGAATGGATCTCATCGAGAGGCTCCGGAATCGTATCAGTCCTTCTCCTCACACCGATCAGCCTGATCGGATGATCCGGCAGTTCAAAGGCCTTGATCCTTCTTGCGAAAGATAGACCAATGTCACCGGTTCCCACTATCAGGATTCTCTTTCCTGCCGGCGAGGCGACACTGCCTTCATCTCTCCATAGACCTGCCTCCTGATTCTTAAGATAGAGGGGAATCTTCTTCATCATAACAAGAAGCATGGCAGCCATATATTCCGAGATGGCCGTTCCATAGGAACCGCTGGCGCAGGTAATGACTGTCTTTTCCGGTACCTTTCCCGGTTTTACATAGCTGTCGACACCGGCTGAATTCAGCTGAAGCCAGGTCAGCTTTTCTGCGCCAGACAGAAGATCCGGGTCTATATTTCCAATGATGGCATCGACAGTCCTGATTTCTTTCTTTAGCAGGTCCGGGTCAACCTTCTCCATAAAGTCAAGCCCATCTCCATAGGAAGATGCGATATTTTTCAGAGTCTTCTTCTGATCCTCTGTAAACGGAACGATCGAGATGATTCTTTTCCCCATTTGAGTTTCCTCCCTATCCTGTAATTCAGAAGAAGCCCGACCTTTTCATGTCTGTACAGACACAAATCAGGATTTCCCCCGGGGAACTGAAACCGTCCCGAATCCAGTTCTTATGAGACAGATTCCTCATCAGCCCCAGACTTCCTCTGCAACTTCCTTTACAAGACGAAGCTTAGCCCACTGCTCTTCCTCTGTCAATTTGTTTCCGATTTCACATGACGAAAAACCGCACTGAGGGCTTAAATACAGACGATCGAGCGGTATATATTTCTCAGCCTCATGAATCCGCTTGATAACCGTCTCCTTCTTCTCCAGAATCGGGGACTTGGTTGTGACAAGGCCGATGACAACCTTCTTGTCGCCGCTGACCTTGGCCAGAGGCGCGAAGCCGCCGTCTCTCTTCTCATCATCGAATTCCAGATAGTAAGCGTTGACATTCTCCTGTCCGAAGAGGACATCGGCTACTCCGTCGTAAGGGCCGCTGTTGGCATAGGTGGAGTGGAAGTTGCCGCGGCAGACATGGGTATTAATGGTCAGGTCCTTGGGAGCATTGGCGATGACGCGGTTGTTGATCTCCAGGTGCTTCTTCTGGATTTCAATGGCGCCCTCGGCTGTCGTTCCATACATAGCGGGTCCAAGCTTATCGGCAAGCATGCCCCAGGTACAGTCATCCAGCTGGAGATTCCGGCAGCCGGCCGCATAGAGCTGGTCGATGAAATCGCCGTAGCCCTTTACGATATCATCCTCGAGCTCATCATCCGACTGGTAGACGGCTTCGGTGGCTGTCCGATTAAAAGGCATGGTGAACTGGGCATAGAACTGGGCCGGTGCAGGGATGGTCTGCTTGGCGATGGTATTTTCATCCTCGAACTGCTTTACGAATTTGAAATGCTCGATGAAGGGATGCTCGCCTGACAGCTTTACCTTACCGACCAGATAGGTATCATCGATCATGGCCGCTTCATCGTGGAAAGGAAGACCGGTCTTGGTCGGCGTATGTCCGATGCCGTCGAAGGCCCACATGAAATCCAGATGCCAGGTGGCTCTGCGGAACTCGCCGTCTGTAATTACATGATAGCCAAGCTTTTTGATCTTTGTGATCAGATCTGTGATGGCCTCATCTTCTACCTTCTTCAGGTCCTCCGGGCTTAGCTTTCCCTGATCAAATTCCTTTCTGGCTTCCTTCAGCTTCTTAGGACGGAGAAAGCTTCCTACATAGTCATAACGAAAGGGTGTCTGTAATGTGCTCATTTCATACCTCCTGATTCTGGTCCGTATCATATCGACTGATGAGTCCGGCTTCTGGCCGAATCATGATTGAAATACCTGCTTCATAAGGAGAATTATAAATTTGTCATCCGATCAAGTAAAATATGAAATGTATTGATGCAGTTATAGCTTGTATCTATAGCAAATCTCTTTCTGAAACTTCCTGTCTCACCAGCCATTCAGGTCTCCTTTCGATAAAAAAAGAGGAAACCGCTTTCACGATTTCCCCTTTCAGATTCATTCAGATTTTACTGTCAGAACGGACCATTAAATTTCGGTCCGGACAGAGCCGTTAACAGTACCTGTCACCGGCATTTCCTTTTCATCCGGCCGGTCTCAAATCATTGTACAACAACAATGTCACCGTTTTGTGATCGGAGAGTCATGTCTTTTTCCCCTTTTCCGACTGTGATCTCCGATTTCGAATCAGGACTTCCGTCATAGATCCCATCAGCGATGGAGATATCTCCTTCTCCTCCGGTCAGATGATAGCGGTATTTCGACAGATGATCTGACGGTTTTACTGACAGATCGCCCGTATCGCTGGTCAGATCTGTTGTTTCAAAGCAGATCTTCTCTGCTGTCACATTTCCATTGTCAGAAGAAGCATGAAGAGAATTGCCATTCCAATTGGAAAGGGAAAGATCCCCGTTTTTACTATTTAGCTTTACTGCATCTCCTGTAAGAGTCTGCCTGGAATGTAATTTCAAATCTCCATTCTCGCTGGAAATATTTACC
>JAQYBF010000109.1 GCA_029338875.1 Lachnospiraceae bacterium | reverse complement strand
CCGGGTCTTTTCTCCAACCGGGACAAGCTTGGAACTGGCAGAAACCTTTCCGCTCTCATCGACACTTCCTTCCAGATGAATGAAGCGCTCTGCATTTGCCGGAGGCTGAACCGTCCAGCTTCCGTAGAGATCCAGACCCTCAACTGCCATATGCTGGTGGCCGGTCAGAATAATATCGAAGGAGGTCTCCCTGGCCAGGCGGCAGGCCTGGTTCTCGGTCGAATCGGACAGAAGCTTATGGCTATCGTCCAGGGCTTCTTCATAGCCTCCGTGATAAATGCAGACCGTCAGGTCGCACTGGTCCTTCATTTGATCCAGGGCTTCCTTCAGAGCCTGAATCGGATCCGAAACCTTAAGCTCGGTCAGATGCTCCTTCTTCTCCCAGAGATTAACATGTCCGGTCACTGCACCGGTCAGACCGATCCGAAGACCGTTCGAAAGAGTCCAGATCTCCCACTTCTTGATGGAAAGCTCTCCTCTCAAGTCCTCGACATTGGCGCAGATCAGATCCGCCTTCATGGACTTGGCCAGATCGCGAATAGCATCATAGCCGAAGTTAAAGTCATGGTTTCCCAGGGTATAGGCATCCAGACCGCAGGCATTGAAGCCCTCGGCACTGGGATGAAAATCATAATCTTTATCATGCTCCAGATAATAGGTCAGAAAAGGGGTTCCCTGCAAGGTATCGCCCCCGTCCAGGACCAGGGTGTTTCCGGTCTTATGGATCTGCTCAGAAAGATTTAAAAGGCCGCAGGCCTTTCTTTTGCCGCTTGCATAATCGACAGGCATAACCTTGCCATGGGTATCGCTGGTAAAATAAATGTCAAAATTTCTGGTCACGTTACTTACCTCAAACTATACTTTTTACTTAAAAAATCCGGAAGAAGGTCTCCCCTCTTCCGGATTCTGCCGGATCTTATTTGGTTTTATCAATCAGCCTCTGGTCAGCTTGGTACGGATCCTGGTAGAGATGAATTCTACGATCAGGACCAGGATAACCAGTCCGAGGAGGATGGCTCCGGCTTCATTCCAGCGGTAGGACTGCATGGCGAAAAGCAGAGGAGCACCGATACCGCCGGCGCCTACAAGACCGAGGACGGTGGCATCACGGAGATTGATATCAAAACGATAGATAGCTGTAGATGCAAAATTCGGAGCCAGCTGGGGAAGAATACCGTGACGAATCTTCTGCCAGGTGGTGCATCCTGCCGCATCCAGTGATTCCAAAATCTTGGTGTCCAGATCCTCGATGGCCTCGGTATACATTTTCGAAACCATGCCGACCGAGCAGAGAGACATGGTCAGAAGTCCTGCGAAGGGGCCGGGGCCTGTTACAGAGATGAACATAAGTCCGTAGATCAGAGACGGAATGGTCCGGATGGCCATGACGATCAGACGGCCGATAAAGGCGATGGGCTTGGGTACCAGGTTCTGGGCAGTCAAAAAGGCGAAGGGAATGGAAATAACGGCTCCGACAACCGTACCGAGGAAGGCGATACATACGGTCTCCAGAAGGAGATAGGGAATGCCCTGCTTGGTCAGATTGAAGAGAGACATATCCGGATGAAAGATGCCGGACAGAATATTTCCTGCGATCTTGGCACCGTTTTCTGTGGTGCCGCTGGACTCCATGGAGCTTCCGCTCCAGATCATCAGGATCGCTACGATAACAACGATAGTCAGGTACCAGACCCACTTCCGCGGACGGGAAGCGTAGGCTTTTTCAATACGTTCGTTCATTTATGCTTCCTCCTTAGACAAGCCGCTTACGGATGGCCCGGCTGATGGTTTCGATAATGAAGACGGTGATGTAGAGAGCAACCAGGATCATTCCGACACTCGGATAGGCTCTCCATGCGACACGTTCATTCAGGATCAGGCCCAGACCGCCGGCTCCGATGTAACCGAGGATTGCGGCATAACGGACATTACCTTCGAAATTGAAGAGGGACTGGGACAGATAGGTCGGCATGACCTGAGGAATAATAGCCTTCATAAAGGCCTGAGGCTTAGTGCATCCCATGGCCTCCATGGCTTCGAAGGATCCCATGTCTGCGGTCTCGATCTCTTCATAGAGAATCTTTCCGATATAGGCAAAGGAGAAAACGCCGATGGCAATGGAACCTGCGATGGTTCCGAGACCCCAGATATTGGTGGCAACCAGGGCGATAACCAGGGTCGGCAGAGTTCGTACAATACTAAGGAAAAGCTTGGTAATGACATTGACGACTCTGCTTCTTACGATATTGCTGCTGGCCAGGAAGGCAAAGGGAATGACCACAACCGATCCGATAAAGGATCCGATCAGAGACATCTTGATGGTATCCATCAGAGGTCCCCAGACCTTTGCCATGTATTTGGTGTCCGGCGGGAACATGGATCCGAGCATGGACCAGAAATTTCCCATATTCTGTGACAGGATTGCGAAATTAAATCCGGTGACCTTGACCGACAGAATGGTCATTGCAATGATGGCCGCCCAGATAAAGGGAGCTCTTGACCGCTTCTGGGAAACCGTCTTGCCGTTGGGAAGCTTATATTCCTTAGGACGAAAGATCTTATCATACAGACTCATATTCAGGCTTCCTCCTTATTTCCTCCCTGGTAGACCTTCTCGAGAACCTCCTCGGTTACCTCAGAAGCAGGTCCGTCATAGACGACCTCGCCGGCACGGATGCCGATGACACGGGTCGCATACTGGAGAGCCAGGTCAATATGGTGGATATTGATGAGAATGGTGATATTGTCCTCTTCATTGATCCGCTTGAAATCACCCATAACTGACTTTGCAGTGATGGGGTCCAGAGAAGCGACCGGCTCGTCGGCCAGGATGATCTTGGGATTCTGTGCCAGGGTCCGGGCCAGGGCAACACGCTGCTGCTGGCCGCCGGAAAGCTGATCAGCACGAACGAAAGCCTTGTCGAGAATGCCGACCTTGTCAAGACATTCCAGAGCCTTCATCTTCTCTTCCTTGGTATAGATGCCAAATGTAGACCGAAACCAGGGCATGTCCGGAACAAATGCCGTCAGTACATTCTTGATGACGGTGGTCCTGGTGATCAGGTTGAAAGACTGGAAAATCATTCCGATCTTCCGACGGAACTGACGCAGGCTCTTGCCCTGCAGAGTCATGACATCGACACCATCGACCGTAAGCTTTCCTTCTGTCACATCATGCATACGGTTTACGGTCCGAAGCAGGGTAGACTTACCTGCACCGGACAATCCGATGATGGCTACAAATTCGCCCTGTTCGATTTTCAGGTTTACGTTTTTCAGGCCCTGAAAGCCGTTCGGGTATCTCTTACCTACATTCTCGAACTGAATCATACTCTTTTTCTCTCTTCTTCTTTCTTAGTCAGACCACTTGACGGACATGGAGTACCGTAAAACAGTACCCACAGCCGGACCGCAATAAATAAGTCCGCCTGGTTTCAACAGCAGATGTAATTATTTTACACCCATAGGCACTACATACGGATTTATTTTACACTAAATTTTCCGCATAAAAAAGGGCGGAGAACCACTCTCCGCCTTTTTTTCATGAGTAAATGTTAAATTATTTGCTGCTTGTCTTTTCGATCAGCTTCTGAGCCTCACGCTCGGAATCGTAATCGGAAGACTTGGCAATCTTATATCCCTCATGAGAGTAGATAGCGATAACCTTCTTGCCCTCATCGGTATTTGCAATATTGATGAAAGCAGTCTGCAGAGCCTTCTTCAGTCCGTCGCTCATGTTCGGGGACTTCTTGGATACGGAAATGGTATCGTTGTAGATTGCAGGGGTTACACCGATGACATTGGTATCATCCCAGATGGAATTGGTCATGCCATAGGTATCATTCCACTTGGACTCATAGTCGCGGCGGGCATCTGCATAGCAGCAGACGACATCGACCTGACCGGAAGCCAGCTGTGCGAAAGCAGTACCATAGGAGTCTGCCTGTACCGCATGAGAAAGCTCGGTGATATTGTGCTTATAGTGCTTGGACAGCCAGAGAGACGGATATACATATCCGGCCGGGCTGGTAGAGCTCATGATGGACCAGTTTGCACTGTTCAGATCATCCCAGGTGAGCTTCTCGCCATTGTTGACCTTCTCAGCCAGTTCCTTACCCTTTGCGGAAGGACCTGCAATCATCAGAGCACGATAAGAAGTAGCCTGCTTGTCAACTGCAGTGGTAGGCTTGTTGTCATTCCAGTCCTTTGCGGAATCGGAATCATTGTTTAAGCCCTTTCTTGTTGCAGTCAGGATAACATCTGCACCGTCATCATAAAGTACATAGGTAGATCCCGGGATAACACCGATATCGGTGGTGCCGGCAACCAGTGCCTGTCCTACGGCATCGAAGCTGGTTCCTACAGAGATGTCAACAGAACCGACATTGTAGCCTTCCTTCTTCAGCTCATCCTTAAGAAGGTTCTTCAGAGGCTCGGTAGCTGTGATGATCTCATCCGGCTCACGGGACGGAACGAAAGCGATCGACAGCTTGTCGATGTTCTTGTTATCCTTCTTGGAAGATGATGTTGTGGACTTTGTACTTCCGCAGCCGGCAAGAATGCCTACTGACATAGCTGCTGTCAGTGCAAGAGCAAGTACTTTCTTCATTAATTTCCTCCATTTCGGGCTTATGCCCAGATCCTAAATTGCGCTTGAGAGGTCATCCTGTTTTCCGGAATTCTCAGCCGGAAATTCTCTGAAGCCGCCCTGCGGCTTTCCCTCTTTCGCACAGCAACACGACAATTATAAGATGCTCTTAAGTAAACTACAAGATTTATTTTGGTTTTTTTACCGAAATTTTGCACAAATCTTAAGATTTCAGGATCTATTTCGAAATGATTCCTGCCCCAAAGTATGGAAATCTGTCTTTTATGCGGTCAGTGTACCGAGAACCAGTCCTCCCCGACCTCCATATCGATTTCCAGAGGCACAGCCAGATGAGCGGCGCCCATCATTTCTTCCTTCAGAATGGTCTTTACGGTCTCAAGCTCTTCTTTTTTCGCTTCGATCAGAAGCTCATCGTGGACCTGAAGGACCAGGCGGGAGGCAAGGCCTTCCTTTGCCAGGCGGTCATGAACCCGGACCATGGCGATCTTAATGATATCCGCTGCCGTACCCTGAACCGGTGAATTCATGGCAACCCGCTCGCCGAACTGTCTCTGCATGAAATTGCTGGACTTGAGCTCCGGAATGGGACGCCGTCTGCCGAAGAGGGTCTCTGCGTAGCCCTTTTCCCTGGCGGACTGGACCAGACCGTCCAGATAGATCTTCAGATCCGGATAGGCCGCATAATAATTGTCAATGTACTCCTTGGCCTCCTTCTGCGAAATGTGCAGATCCTGGCTCAGGCCGAAGGCCGAGATTCCGTAGACAATACCAAAGTTTACGGCCTTGGCATTCCGCCGCTGCAGATCCGTAACCTCATCAAAAGGCGTATGGAAAACCAGGGAAGCCGTCGAACGGTGGATATCCTGGCCATTGAGATAGGCCTGGATCAGGTTCTTATCCCCGGACAGATGGGCCAGTACCCGAAGCTCGATCTGGGAATAGTCGGCATCCAGGTAAATATAGCCCGGAGCCGGGTGAAAGACCTTACGGATCTTCTTTCCAAGCTCCATACGGACCGGTATGTTCTGGAGATTGGGATTGGTGCTGGAAATCCGGCCGGTCGCCGTGACCTTCTGCTGGAAGGTCGAATGCACTCTTCCATCCGGAGCCAGGCATTCCGAAAGACCGTCGACATAGGTGGACTTGAGCTTGGAATATTTTCGGTAGTCCAGGATATGCTGGACGATGGGATTCCAGGGAGCCAAACGTTCCAGGACATC
This sequence comes from Lachnospiraceae bacterium, assembly GCA_029338875.1. Classification (GTDB taxonomy): domain Bacteria; phylum Bacillota; class Clostridia; order Lachnospirales; family Lachnospiraceae; genus Lachnocurva. The sequence continues at coordinate 24,346 of JAQYBF010000109.1, read as the reverse complement.
CGCTGCCGTCGAATAGCCGGTTTTGGTCTTCTTTCCGCCCGGAATGGCCATCTTTTCAAAGAGAATCGCTGAAAGCTGCTTGGGCGAATTGATGTTGAACTTTTCTCCGGCCTCCTCGTAGATCGAAGCCTCCAGGCTCTCCATTTCCTTCTGAAGAACCGCGCCGTAAGCGATCAGAGCATCCCGGTCCATTTCCATGCCAAGCTTCTCCATATCAGACAGGGTGAAGACCAGGGGAAGCTCGATCTTCCGATAGAGATTTCCTGCGCCGACCTCGGATAGCTTTTGGTTCAGGGCCTGAGGTGCCCGGGCGGCTGCCAGAGCCGACAGAGCCGTAAGCTTTAAGAGATCCTCTGTCAGACTGTCATCCGAGGGATCCATGGCCTTGGCCATCTTGGTCTTTCCTAAAGTTTCTTCCATAGAAGGAATGGTAAGATCCAGAAAATTCTTTGCGATCTCATCCATGGGATAGGCCGACTGGAGGGGATCCAGAAGATAGGCAGCCACACCGTCATCATAGAAGGACTGATAATTCAGAGAATGATCCTTTACATGAGAGATTACCGTTTCCGGGAAAAGACTTAAGAATTCCTTGACATCGGCCATGGAAAGGACACAGTCCTCCTGCCTTAATTCTTCGATCGATTTCAGAAGCAGATCCTGGCTCAGGCCGGCAATACCCTTCCAGCCCTCCGCCACAATCATGCCAAGCTCCATGCCGGCATCCGGGATTCCGACCCAGGTCTTCTTTCCGTCCGACAGGGCAAAAACCCGGATCCGCTTCTCCCAGATCAGGAAATGCAGACCGATGACGTTCTTTCTGGAATTCTCTTTCGGATTTTCTGCCGCCTGCTTTTCCGAATCTCTTTCAGGTCCTGCTTCCGCATCCCCATCATTTCCTTTAGATAGAGAAGACAGATAGTTGAGCACCTTTTTAAAGTCCTCGAGACTTTCCATGGCCTCGATTTCAGACTCCAGCTTCTCTTCTTCTTTCGATCCGACCGAGAAGCGGGGAAGCAGATTCTTGAAATCCCATTCCCGGCAGAGCTCAAAGGCCTTCTCGGTATAGAGATCGCCCAGTTCCGCCTCCTTCAGAGAAAGCTTAACATCAGCCTCTGTATTGATCGTAGCCAGTTTTTTCGAAAGAATGGCCTGATCATAGTATTCTCTCAGATTCTTCTGAGCCCGGGGCGGCTTGATTTCATCGATATGGGCATAGGCATTCTCCACGGTCTGATAGGACTGGATGATGGCGGTCGCCGTCTTTTCACCGATGGAGGGAACGCCGGGGATATTATCGGCCGTATCGCCCCAGAGAGCCTTGACATCAATAAATTCGGTCGGTGTCACGCCCTTCGTTTCCAGCACATCCTTGGCATAATAGTCTTCGATCTCGGTTCCGGTCTTCTTGGTCTTCGGAATGGAGATCTTGACATGGTCCGTGGCCAGCTGAAGAAGGTCCCGGTCGCCGGAAACGATGGTGACCTCGCAGCCTGCCTTTTCCGCCTGAACGGACAGGGTTCCCAGGATATCGTCCGCTTCCAGACCGGCCTGCTTTACAATGGGGACACCCATAGCTGTCAGCATTTCCTGTATCATGGGAACCTGTTCCTTTAATTCCGGATCCATGGGATGGCGGGTGCCCTTATATTCCTTGTACATCTCATGGCGGAAGGTCGGTGCCGAGACATCGAAGGCCACGGCAAAATGATCCGGCTTCTCGCTATCAATGTATTTAAACATCATATTCAGGAAGCCGTAGACCGCATTGGTATGCTGGCCCTTGGAATTGGTAAGATCCGGCAGACCATAATAGGCCCGGTTTAAAATGCTGTGACCGTCGATTAATAATAGCTTGCTCAAGTGTCTCTCCTAGTCTGAATCTGTATGTATTGTCTCTGAATTTTCGTCCTGTCTTCGAACTTCTATCCTCGTCTTGTCTTCTTTCAGCCTGCAGTTTCTGGCTCTTTAATCAATAGAATTCTATTTGTCCCACTTGTCGCAGAGAGCGTTGATCTGGTCTGCGAAGCGGGCCATATCCTTGTTGGCAAGGCCTGCGCTCTTTCGGATAATGGCCATCAGGCGCTGGCCGGCAGCCACAAGACGGTTGTAGATCTGAAGGCCGCTCTTGGCGCCCTTGCTCCTGGTCTCATGACGGACGGATACCTTCTCGCGCTTGATCCGGCTTCCTTCCTTGATCTGCTCACCCGTAAGCAGATCCCAGCTGTCGCCGGAATAGGGAGCGACGGCATCGAAGCCGTAGGTATCATGAACCAGCTTGGCATAGTTGTCTGTCACCTCATCCTGGCCATGGACAACGAAGACCTTCTTTGGCGGATTCTCCTTGAAGTGACCGATCCAGTCCAGAAGATGGGGCTGGTCAGCATGGCCGCTGATGCCGGGCAGATTCTCAATCGTCGCATTGACCTCGATTTCTTCGCCGAATATCCTGACATGCTTGGCTCCGTGAAGGAGGTTGAAGCCCAGGGTTCCCGGTACCTGATAGCCGACGAAAAGGATGGTGGATTCCGGCCGCCAGAGATTGTGTTTCAGATGATGGCGGATACGGCCGGCTTCGCACATGCCGGATGCGGAAATGATAACCTTGGGCCGCATGTTGAAGTTGATCATCTTCGATTCCTCAGGTGTTACGGCAACACGGAGACCCGGGAAGGAAATGGGGTTGATGCCCCGGGATACCAGATCCATGGCTTCTTCGTCAAAGCACTCGGAAATATTCTTGGAGAAGATATTCGTGGCTTCGACAGCCAGCGGACTGTCCATGTAGACCTCAAAGTCATCCATCTGAGGAATCAGATGGTCTTCCTTGATCTTACGGATGAAGTAAAGCATCTCCTGGGTCCGGCCGACGGAAAAGGCTGGAATGACAAGGTTTCCGCCTCCCTGCAGGGTCTTTCGGATGACCTCGGCCAGGGCCTTGGCATAATCGGCCGGCTTATCATGGACCCGGTCACCGTAGGTGGATTCGGTCAGGACATAATCCGCATCCGTAATGAATTCAGGATCCTTGATCAGGGGCTGGCCTACATTTCCGATATCGCCTGAGAAGACCATCTTGACCTCATGGTCATCCTCCCGGAGCCACATCTCGATTGAGGAGGATCCGAGCAGATGGCCGGCATCGACGAAACGGATGGTAATGCCATCGCAGACCTGGATCTTCATGTGATAATGGCAGGGAACAAACTGGGTCAGGACCTTCTCCGCATCCTCTACGGTGTAGAGGGGTTCGATCAGCTCTCCGCCCGAACGGCGGGCCTTCCGGTTCTTCCATTCAGCTTCGGATTCCTGAATGTGAGCGGAATCCTTAAGCATGATGGCGCAGAGCTGGGTCGTGGCCTCGGTGGCGAAGACCTGTCCGCGGAAACCGTGATTGTACATGAGCGGAATCAGGCCGCTGTGGTCGATGTGTGCATGGGTAACGAAAATATAGTCCAGCTCGGACGCATTGACCGGAATCTCCTGGTTCTCGTAGATGTCAGCCCCCTGCTGCATTCCGCAGTCTACCAGGAATTTCTTTCCCGCCGCTTCCAGATAATGGCAGCTTCCCGTAACCTCATGATCGGCGCCAAGAAATTCAATAATCATAGAAACCCCCTTTTCCGGTAAGACTCCCCTATGTCTTATCCTTCATCAAGTCATAGAATTCAGGTCTTACCTATTGTGCCGCATAGTCTATGTCCTGCCCTCTGTCGCTTTTTTGATTCTTCGGGCAGCTTCATTGTACCATAAGGAAAAGGGAATGGGCGGATTCGGGCAATAAAAAAGGCAGGTAAGATAACTTACATGCCTTTTCTTCTTCTATGAAATTGATGGGGAGAGATTTTCATCCGCTTCTGCCGGATCTTTACCGGTCAGATGATCTCTTATTATCTCTTATTATCTCTTATTATCTCTTTTTTCCTCTTAAGAAATCCGGAACCGAGATATCATTAGGCTTTACATTGGGCTTGGGCTGAACCGGTGTGTTCAGATTTCTCTGGAAGTCCTCCTGGGGATTTCCCTGCATAGCGGTCGGATGGGGTGTACGGACCGGATCTACTGTGGACCGCGGAGTCTGGGGATTGGCATAGACATTGTGGTAGGCATTTCCTGCATATCCACTGTTAACGCCTCTCTGGCCGTAGTTCATCTGGTTGTAGTTCCCATTGATATGGGGAGCCTGGATGGTATCCTGGCCCTCAAGTCCGGTTGCAATAACGGTAACGGAAACCTCATCCTGCATGGACTCGTCATAGCGGCAGCCCCAGATGATATTGACATTCTCGCCTGCAAGCTCCTGAATATAGGATGCGGCCTCGCTTGCCTCCAGAAGGGACATATCACCGCTCATGGAAACCAGAGCATCGCTGGCACCCTGAATGGAGGTCTCAAGAAGAGGACTCTCGACTGCCATCTTGACAGCTTCCTGAGCCTTCTCGTCACCCTTGGCATAACCGATACCGATATGGGCAATGCCCTTGTCCTGCATAATGGTACGGACATCTGCGAAATCCAGATTGATGTCGCCGGGGTTATTGATGACATCGGTGATACCCTGAACGGACTGCTGCAGAACCTCATCGGCCTTCTGCAGAGCTTCCGGCATCGATGTATTTCTGGCTACGATCTGAAGCAGACGGTCATTTGGAACAATGATCAGTGTATCGACTGCCTGACGAAGCTTTTCAATACCGGCCTCGGCATTCTTCATACGAACCTTGCCCTCGAAAGTGAAAGGCTTGGTAACAACGCCGACGGTCAGGATTCCCTGCTCCTTGGCAAGGGATGCAATAACGGGTGCTGCACCTGTTCCGGTGCCGCCGCCCATTCCGCAAGTAACGAAAACCATATCCGCGCCCTTGATTGCTGCGGTCAGATCTTCCTGGCTCTCTTCCGCTGCCTTCTCACCGATTTCCGGATGAGCGCCTGCGCCGAGTCCCTTGGTAAGCTTTGCTCCGATCTGGATGGTGATCGGTGCCTTGCAGAGGGTCAGTGCCTGTTCATCGGTATTGACACCGATCAGGGTAACCTCCTGGTCCATATTTGCCTCAACCATGCGGTTGATGGCGTTATTTCCGGCGCCGCCGGCACCGATAACGATAATCTTTGCCTTAGACTGAGCCTCCTGGCTCGGTGTAATATCTAAACCTAAACTCAAGGTCGTTCCTCCTTCTAAAGGTCAGGAAAGGTTTTCTACCTGACAATCTAAGTTTTATTCTATAATTTCCACTAAATATATTCAACCGCTTTTTGCGGTTTTTCACAAATTAAAGCACTAGGTATTGTGCTATATTCACCCCTCGCTCTTCTCAAAAATGATATCCGTGTTCTCCGGTGTCCAGGTATCCAGATGAAGAGTTCCCTTCAGACCGGTCAGATGCGGAAGAAGGTAGGGAAGACGCATGAGTTTTTCCTGCATATAGTCAAAGGTTCCGAAATCATAGGTGATGTCCCCGCTCACAGCCGAAACCTCTCTGTCATCCTTGAAGGTCACGGAATCGGTCTTGATTCCGTACTTTTTCATAGCCTTGACCAGCTGAAGCAGGGTCCGCCGGCAGCTTTTGTTAATAGGAAGAAGCTCGCCCTTTTCTGCCTTGCTGCAGCTGATGCCGTTGACCGGGAGAAGGCCGTCGACCTGCCGGTCCGAAACCTCTTCCACGATGCCGTCGTCATTGAAGTAGGCCATCTTCCCGTCACTCAGAGAAATATAGCCCAGAAGGGTCGGTTCCTTGATCTTGATCTTCAAGGTATGGGGCGAAGTCAGGCTGACAGAGACCTTGCAGCTCTCACAGAAGGGCAGGTCCTTGACCGGCTTGAAAATCCGCTTGACCACCTGGACCAGACCGTATTTCGTATATTTTCCCGTTACGACCTGGCTCTCGATCTCCTGGTCGGAAAGAATATGATTTCCGCTCACTTCCACCGAGGTCGTCCGAAAGACCATGATGCAGAGGATATAGGCAAGGATCAGAAGCAGGGCCACCCCGATCAGTATATTCGGAAGATAGAAAAGGACCTTCGGCTTCTGCCTTTTCTTATGCGGTTTTCGCCGTCTTACGACTTCTTCACTCATTGGCAAATCCTTAATCCGGTTTACATTTCCTTATCAGACATATTCCTTATCAGGCATAGAAATTAATCGATCGTGAAACATTCAAAGCAATCCCGATTTCTCCCATTAAGATGATCAGGGCCGAACCTCCGTAGCTGATAAAGGGAAGGGTGATACCAGTATTGGGAATGGTATTGGTTACGACCGCAATATTCAGCACAACCTGGATGGCCACCTGGGCCATGATACCGACCACAATCAGAGATCCGGAAAGATCCGCGGCATTGGTGGCGATAAAATACAGGCGGTAGAGAAATAGGATAAAGAGGATGATCAGAATGACCGCTCCGAAGAGCCCCAGTTCCTCGCAGATCAGGGAAAAGATCATATCGTTTCTGGCTTCCGGAACAAAACGCTTCTGCATGCCGGCGCCCAGGCCCTTGCCGAAGATGCCGCCGGAGCCGATCGCATAGAGGCCCTGCAGGGTCTGATAGCCCTTTTCATATTTTGTCGGGTCTCTCCAGATCTTGATCCGGTCGCTCCGGTAGCCTGCGAAAGTAATAAAGCCAGCGACAGCCGCCAGGCCGATTCCCACAATGGTCAGCATGACCTTCCGGTTCTTGGAGACAACCAGAAGCATGAAAAACCAGATACCTGCCAGAATCACCGCCGTCGAGAGGTTGGTTGCGGCAATGGGGATCAGGAGCAGAACAATCAGGATAAAAGGCACCATCAGCTTCTTAGCCTTATCGACATTGCTTCCCATTTCTTCAAAAAGTCTTGCAAAGAATACTATAGCGGCAGCCTTGGCAAGTTCCGACGGCTGCAGCTGAATGGGTCCCAACGGGATCCAGCGGGAGGAACCGTTCCGGGACACGCCTATGAAGATAACGAGGATATTCAGGCCAAAAGCAAGGATATAGATGATAGGGGCGAGCCAGACCCAGAAGTGATAATCCAGCTTGGAAACGAGGAACATGACAAAGAGGCCGCCCAGGCTGAAGATCAGCTGCCGCTTGACCCAGTAGGCCGCATCGCCGTAGCTTAAGGATGCGGTATAGGAGCTTGCACTGTAGAGCATGACCATGCCGAAGGCCAGAAGGATCACCATGTAGAAGATGAGCTGGTAGTCAAAGTAACGGGTGCCCTCCTGCTTCTTCAGACGAATCACCCGCCGGCTGGAAGTCTTCCCGCCCTGGTCCTTATGATTTTTTGTTCTCTGAATCGTCTGTTCTGCCATTCTTTCCTGGTTTCCCTTAAATCACATTTCCGGGACATGCCCGGCTCTCTTGCTGCAGTTTTGCTTTCCGGATGATCTGGAAAGGCTTATTCCGGGAGTTTTCTTACATAGTCCTTAAAGAGATCGCCGCGCTGTTCATAGGACTTGAACATATCCCAGCTTGCACAGGCCGGGGACAGAAGTACGCAGTCTCCGCTCTCTGCTGCTTCATAGCACCTGTCGATGGCCTCTTCCAGACTGTCGCAGAAGACATAATCATGGAAACCAATCTTATCGCAGGCCTCGGCGATCTTCTTGGCTGTAACGCCGATCAGGGCCAGCTTCTTAACCTTGCCCGGGAAATGGGAAACCCATTCCGTGAAGTCATTGCCCTTGTCGAAGCCTCCTCCGATCAGGCAGGTCGGCCACTCCATGGCATCGACAGCCTTGATGGCGGCATCCGGGTTGGTTCCCTTGGAATCATTGTAGAAACGCACCCCGCGCTTCTCGCAGGTATATTCGATCCGGTGGGGAACGGCCTTGAAGTTCCGAAGAGCCTTACGGATATTGTCAAGGGAAACGCCCATGGCCTGGCCAAAGGCAATGGCTGCCAGGGCATTTTCATAGTTATGAGCGCCGACGATATTCAGTTCCTTTACATCCAGGATATCGGTCTTCTCTCCGGAAAATTCCGAGATCAGGTGACCATTTTCCACATACATGCCGCCCGGCACTGCTTCCTTCGAGGAAAAATAGACCACTCTGACCGTATTCTTCTCCGCCAGAGACTTTCCGAACTCGCGAAGTACGCTGTCCTCATAATTCAGGATGACCACATCACCCTTAGTCTGGTTCCTCGTGATATTCTCCTTGGCCTTGATATAATTCTCCATGGTATGGTGACGGTTGAGATGATCAGGAGTAATATTCAGAATAGCGGAGACGTGAGGATGAAACTCATCGATGGTTTCCAGCATGAAGGATGAAATTTCTGCAACAATAACGCTGTCATCCCTGGTCTGATCTGCAACTCCGGTATAGGGAATACCGATATTTCCGACAACGAAGACCGAATCAAAGGCCGTCTTCATAATCTCTCCGGTCAGAGAAGTCGTTGTGGTCTTTCCGTTGGTACCAGTGATGGCGCAGACGGTACCCTTTCCGAGCTCATAGGCCAGCTCGACCTCGCCCCAGATTTTCAGGCCATGGTCACGCATCTGATCCACAACCGGAAGATCGGTCGGAACGCCCGGACTTAAGACGGCAATGTCAGCCTTTTCCAGGACTTCCTCCGGAAGATTTCCGGTATAGATCGGAAGATTCTTCCTGTTTTCATGCTCATTTCGGAGATCCTCAGCGGAAAGCTTTTCATTTCCGTCATAGAGGATGCAGTCCTTACCCTCCCGAAGGAGAAGATCGATTGCTGCAATACCGGACTTGCCGGCGCCGACTACCAGATATGTCTCACTCATACTCTTCGCACTTTCTAATGAAACTCCGGCTTTAAAGCCAACTGTCAAAACAGAAGTCCATATGGATTCTTCTGTCTGCTCTTCATTTCTTACGGACTGATTTCAGACAGCCCCTTTTTAAATCTTCAGGCTTTTTTACATGGCCATCCAGGCAAGAAAGGAAAGAAGGACCGTAATAATTCCGAAGATGGTAACGACCTTTGTTTCCGACCAGCCGCCCAGCTCAAAATGATGATGGATGGGGGTCATACGGAAAATCCTCTTGCCGTGGGTCGCCTTGAAATAGGTCACCTGGATAATGACGGAAAGAACCTCGATCAGATAGATGAAGCCGACAATCAGGATAAAAAGCGGCATCTGCATCATATAGGCCATGCCGGCGACAAAGCCGCCCAGGGCCAGGGATCCGGTGTCACCCATGAAGACCTTTGCCGGATGACAGTTGAAGCAGAGGAAGGCCATCAGAGCGCCTGCCATGATAAGGCCCATAACCTCCACGCCTCCGCCAAGACGGACAGATGCTGCGGCAAAGAAGAAGGAAACCACCAGTGTTACCGTCGATGCCAGGCCGTCCAGACCGTCAGTGAAATTAGTTCCATTGACCGTACCGATAACAGCAAAGAAAAGGATCGGAATGGCTGCCCAGCCGATATTGACCCTATGACCGCCGGTAAAGGGGATGATCAGTTCCAGGGAGACATGGGAAAAATGAGTGATGTAATAGGCAAAGACCGCTGTGACCACGATCTGAAGCAGAAGCTTCTGCCAGGCCTTGAGTCCGTCTACCCGGTGAAGGATGACCTTCATGAAGTCATCGATGAAGCCGATCAGGCCGAAGCCCAGGGTCAGGATCAGGACCGGAATGATCTTCGGATTGGTGAAGCTATAGACAATCGATGAAATCGTAACCGCAAGAAGGATGGCGATTCCGCCCATGGTTGGCGTACCGTTCTTCTTTTCATGGGACTTGATATAGGACCGCTCTGTCTGGTCTACCTTTTCCTTATTCAGAAAACGAATCAGGAAGGGGAGGCAGATGAGGCCGATCGCAAATGATAGAAACATGGAAGAAAGTTCTGCAATAGTCATTTTCTTTTCCTTTTCATAAACCTCGCTCGATTATTTTACGGACATTACTATAGCACGTTCGCCCTGTATTTGTCGTTTCAGATCCAATGCATTCTGTCATTTTCGATCTGACATGCAGCCGATCCGGGTCTCTGTAATCTCCGTCTGTCCTTCCGCCTCTTTAGTGATTGGAATTTGCAGAAGAGGAATCCGTCTCTCCGACTGCCTGGGAATCGTAAGTCTGAACGCCCGCAGCCTCTTCCTCAGCAATGGTCGGAATGTTGAGGTAAGGCATGATCTGTGTCAGGATTTCCCGGGTCAGATCCTTGGATACCGTACTCGCCGACTGGTTGTCAATATGGGGCTGGTCGACAACCACATAGGTTACCAGCTGGGGATTCTCCGCAGGAACCGCACTGACAAAGGACAGAAGGTAGTTTCCGTTTCCTCGGGGCAGCTTCTCGGCGGTACCGGTCTTACCGGCAACACTGTAGCCGTCGACATTGGCAAGCTTACCGGTGCCGTTCCGGACAACCGTTCTTAAATACTGTCTTAAGAGATTGGAGGTCTCCGGCGAGATTGTTTCCTTCTGGACAACAGGATCAATGGTCTTTACCACATTTCCATTGCTGTCCTGAAGAGCCGTCACTACATGGGGCTGGTAGAGCTTTCCGCCATTCACGACCGAGCAGAAGGCTGATGCCAGCTGAATCATGCTGGTATTGAAGCCCTGACCGAAGGAATTGACGGCCAGGTTAATCGGCTGCTTTAAGCCTTCCACATCATAAAGGAGGCCGGCCGTGCTTGCCTCGCCGGGAAGATCGATGCCGGTCTTCTGGCCAAAGCCGAAGAGGGACTGATACTTGGAAAAGATCTCCGGTCCCTCGGCCTGGGCCATCTTGATCAGAGCCGAGTCACAGGAATCCCGGAGAGCATCCTCGACGGTCTCGGTTCCATGGCCCGCATGCTTCCAGCAGTGGACAATGTCCGGTCCGATCTGGTTGGCTCCGGTACATTCAAAGGTTGAATTGGTGCTGAAAGATCCGCTTTCCAGTCCGGCCGCAACGGTGAAGGGTTTAAATGTAGACCCGGGCTCGTAGCTTGCCGATACCGTGAAATTCTGCCAGAGATTGTTGAGGAAATTCATCTTGTCGTCATCCGACATGGTATTCTGCTGATCCTGGGTAAAGAAACTGTTCAGATCTCTCGGATTGTTCAGATCAAAATAGGGATAGGAAACCATGGAGTAGATGGTTCCGTCATTGGGATTCATGACGATGACGCCGATATGCTCGGCTCCGGTCGCCTGGTCTCCGCGGACGGAATCCGCCCAGTCGGAAACAACCTTCTCGACCGTCGACTGAATATTGGTATCGATTGAGGTGACAACCGTTTCCCCGTTCTTGGGCTCGATGACGGTCCGCTCCACATCCGAATCGTCGTTGACATAGCCGTAGGACCGGCCGTTGACACCGTTCAGGACAGAATTGTATTCGAGCTCCAGTCCGTTGACACCCTGATCTCCGCTTGCAGCAAAGCCGATCACAGAAGCCGCCAGGGATCCGTAAGGATACTGACGGACATACTCCTTCTCGGTCCAGATACCGTAGACCTCATTGTTCCTGATCTTGTCCGACTTCCGCTTTGCCACGTCCTCATCGAACTTCTTCTTTTCCTCATAGCTGACCTTTTTGGCAAGGACATCATACTGCTTGTTGGGGCTTTTCTTCAGATCCTTTCTGGCCTTTTCGATATCGACCTCCGGGAAGCACTCGGACAGGGCCTCCATGGTCGAATCAACAAGCTCAGGCTCTTCATTTAAAGCCTTGCAGTCGAGAACGACGTTATAGACATCGATGGAGGAAGCCAGAACCGTGCCCTTGGAATCCACGATATTGCCCCTCTGAAAGGGAATGGTCCTGCTGGAATATTCCTGCTGGGCCAGGACAATCTTCTCGTATTTACTGCCGCTGGTAGTCTGAATGTACATCAGGCGGAAAATCAGACCAATAAAAAGAACGCAGATCAAGCCGAAAACAATTAATAGCTTTTTCTGCATTCTCAATGTCAGTCTGTCAAGTTTCCTGACCTTATGGTGTCTTCTGTGCCTGTAAGGCCTGTTTTCGTCAAAACGGTAAGCCATGCTGCTCCTGTCTCCACGCGAGTTCTTATTTCACATCATCATACTGGTTCATATAATCGTTATCATCGACAGTATAATACACGATCTGACCGTCTCCTGCATAGACCATTCCCAGAGAATTCTGTGCAGTCTCCTTGACCTGATTCAGGTTCTCGGAAGCACTGATCCGGTTCTTCTCGGCAGAGTTGTCAGCCTTCAGGGCAGAAATCTCATCCTCAAGATTTGCGACCTTCCGCATGGTGGTCTGGGTCTCCGCCTGGAGATAGACATAGCCGAAGAATGCGATCGCACAGACAGCAGCCGTAATGCAGAGACGGATGGTATGGCGGCGGGATCTGGCCATGGCCCTTTTCTTGCGGTCTTCTCTTTCCTTGCGGGCCTTGTTTCTCCGTCTGCGTTCCTCAGCTTCTCTTTCCTCACGAGTGGGAATCGGAACCGTATGTACTCTTACTGCATTGCCATCATAGCTGTACTTCTGGACTTCTGTCATAGTCGCATCCCCCATCAATCGGTTACTTTGATTCTTCTTTTCGTTTTATCGGTATCTCTTTCGAACACTCTTAAGTGTGCACTCTTGGATCTTGAGTTTTCCTTTAATTCTTCTTCAGAAGGAAGAATGGGTTTTCTGGTAATGACCTTTCCCTTAGAAACGGCTCCGCAGACGCAGACCGGAAATTCCGGCGGACAGGTGCAGGGGTTTTCATTCTTCCGGAAATTGTTCTTTACTATGTGATCTTCCAGGGACTGGAAAGTAATCACACAGAGCCGGCCTCCTTCATTTAAGAGACCGATCATTCCGTCCAGGCTGTTTTCCAGAACGGTCAGCTCCCGGTTCAGTTCAATCCGGATGGCCTGATAGGTTCTCTTGGCCGGGTGGCCGCCGGTCCTTCTGGCCTTGGCCGGAATGGCATGCTCGATAATCCGGTTCAGATCTCCTGCGGTTTCAATCGGATGCTTCTGCCGCTCTTCCACGATATGCTTCGCTATATTGTGGGCGAAGCGGTCCTCACCGTAATCCCGGATGATCCGGTAGAGATCCTCTCTCGAATAGGTATTGACGATATCTCTTGCAGTCTTGGGATTTCTCTGATCCATCCGCATGTCCAGAGGCGCATCCTCCTGCATATAGGAAAAGCCCCGCTCGGGTGTGTCCAGTTGAAAGGAGGAAACTCCAAGGTCTAAGACAATGCCATCGACCTTTTCAATTCCAAGCTTGTGGACTTCTTCCACCATATTTTCGTAGTTGGAACGGATCATTGTGACCTGATCCTTATAATCGGAAAGGCGTTCCGTGGCTGCCTTTATGGCATCTGCATCCTGATCGAAACAGATCATCCGGCCTTCAGGTCCCAGATGTTTTAAGATTTCAAGAGAATGTCCGCCTCCGCCTACGGTTCCGTCGACATAGATGCCGTCCTTTTTGATCTTTAAAGCATCTATGGTCTCATGAAGGAGAACCGAATAGTGTTTGAATTCCATCTGTCTCCTCCCTCAATCAGATACTGAGTCCCAGGTCTGCCATATGCTCGGCGATCTGATCCATATCTTCATCATCGTAGGCATTGTTCTCATCCCAGCGGCTCTTGTCCCAGATCTCAACCCGGTCCAGAACTCCGACCAGAACCACATCCTTTTCCAGTCCGGCGAAGCTTCTCAATGTCGCCGGAAGAAGAATCCGTCCCTGCTTGTCGAGCTCCATCTGAGCTGCACCGGCAAAGAAGAAACGGGAGAACTTACGGGCATCCTTTGTGGTCAGAGGGACTTCCCGGAAACGCTTCTCAATGTTCTGCCACTCTTCCTTGGGATAGGCGAAAAGGCATCCGTCCAGTCCTTTTGTGACGACAAATTTGTCGCCCAGCTCCTCGCGAAGCTTTGCAGGAATGATCAGTCTTCCCTTGGGATCAATAGAATGACTGTACTCTCCCATGAACATGTCGGACACCTCCTTCCCCTTCATATTTCAATGTTGTATCTTCTGGAACAAGGCTGGCACTTTCCACCACTTTGTTCCACTTTTCACCACTACAAGTTATATATTAATGTTTCACGGAGGGAAAATCAAGGAGAAAAGGCCGAGAAATCAAGCTTTTCCGAGGGGTGGGGAAAGGTGGAGGAAATGATCCGGAACCATATTCTCCACTGCGAATTTAGAATTCAGATCCGGCCTCTTTCTATATCTTGATTAGAAAAATTTGTCTGGCACAATATATGGACTGGCATTCGATATATTTTTCATAAAAAAAGAGTGTTTGGGATTTCTCTGGCGAAATTCCAAACACTCTTCGGTCTTCTTTTATACTTTATTTCTTTATTGTACTAAATAAAATACATTTTTATCTTCTATTTCACAGATTGTCAGAGTCATCCTCGTCTTTTTTGTCAGCGGGGCTTTCCTTTTCTGCACCTGACTCTGTCATTTCCCCTGCAACTGTTTCTGCAGTTTTATCCGCAGCTTCTTCTTGAGGCTCATTTCCCGAAACAGCTGCCCGCCGATTTCCGACAATCAGCATGATGATTCCGAAGACCACCATGATAGCAGCCAGAAGCTGGGAAACCGGGATGCTGGTTCCGGTCAGGAAGAGCTGGTCGGTCCGCAGGCCTTCAATCCAGAAACGGCCGGCGCCATAGGCGACGAGATAGGTCAGAAACTGCTGACCGTGGAAGCGGACATGCTTTCTCATAAAGAACAGCAGAAGGAAGACACCCAGACTCCAGAGAGACTCATAGAGGAAGGTCGGATGGACAGAAATATACTCCACTCCCTTGATGGTCTTCAAATGCTCCATCATTTCCTGAGTAACAGCTCCCTCCTGACGAACCGCATCCAGAGGGATCTGCATGGCAAAGAGGCTGTCGGTATAGCCGCCGAAGGCCTCCCGGTTGAAGAAATTTCCCCAGCGGCCCAGCATCTGTCCGATCGGAAGACCGATGATACAGGTGTCCGCCACCAGAAGGAAGGGCATCTTTTTGATCTTGCAGATGATAAAGGCCGTCAGAATGCCGGCCAGGACACCACCATAGATGGCCAGTCCGCCCTGCCTGATATTAAAGACGGAAAGAAGGTTGTCCTTATAGAGATCCCAGGCAAAAACCACATAATAGATCCGGGCGCCGATCACGGAAAAGATCAGAGTCCAGATGGCAATATCCAGATAATTATCCTCCGACTGGCCCGTTCTCTTGGCCTCATGCAGGATCATCATGACGCCGAGGATCATTCCGAGAGCGATCACGCAGCCGTAGAAGGCCACATGAAAGCCAAAGAGATTAAAGTACTGACCGACATGATTCAAAGTGATATGAAGATGCGGAAAGCGAATTGTTTCAGTCATTTTATTTTACCTCATGCTCCGTGATATCGTCCGTAATAAACATGGCATCGCCAAAGCTGAAGAAACGGTAGCGCTCCTTGACGGCTTCCTTGTAGGCTGCCAGGATATGCTCCCGTCCTGCCAGGGCGCTGACCAGCATGATCAGAGTCGACTTGGGCAGGTGGAAATTCGTGATCAGACAGTCGATGACCTTATAGCGATAGCCCGGATAGATGAAAATATCGGTCCAGCCGCTCTTCTCTCTCAGTCTGCCGTTCTCATCGGAGGCAGCCTCCAGAGTTCTTGTGGAAGTCGTTCCGACTGCAATGACCCGGTGGCCGCTGTCCTTGGCGGCATTGATCATGTCTGCCGCTTCCTGTGTCACCTTATAGTATTCCGAATGCATATGGTGTTCGAGGACATTCTCCTCCTTGACCGGACGGAAAGTGCCAAGACCCACATGAAGGGTGACCTCGGCGATATTGACGCCCATGTCCCGGATCTCCTGCAGAAGCTCCTTTGTGAAATGCAGACCGGCCGTCGGCGCTGCCGCGGACCCCTCATACTTGGCATAGACCGTCTGGTAGCGGTTCTTATCCTTGAGCTGGTGGGTAATATAGGGAGGCAGGGGCATCTGGCCCAGCTGATCCAGAATCTCTTCAAAGATGCCATCGAAATCAAAGCGGACCAGGCGGTCGCCCTCATCCACGATATCAATGACCTCTGCCTTTAAAAGGCCGTTTCCGAAGACCAGCTTCTGGCCGATCCGGGCGTTCTTACCGGGCTTGACCAGGGTCTCCCAGGTATTGTCGGACTTCCGGGTCAGAAGAAGGACCTCGACCTTTCCGCCGGTTCCTTCCTTCTCGCCGATCAGACGGGCCGGCATCACCTTGGTATTATTGATGACCATGCAGTCGCCGGGGCGTAAGAACTCCCGGATGTCATAAAAGTGCTTGTGCTTGAATTCTCCGGTATTTTTGTCGAGAACAAGAAGTCTGGAATCGTCCCGTTTCTCCAGCGGATCCTGGGCGATCAATTCCTGCGGAAGGTCATAATCGAACTCTTCCAGCGACATGGTTTTCTTTTCTTCAGACATGATAATCTACGAACTTCTTTCTAAATAAAATGTTTTGTTTTTTGCCTTCCCGGCAATCAGGAACGAATCTCAACTCCTACTTCGGACAGTCCCTTCAGAATGCGGTCCATGGCCTCATTGACATCGGTATCCGCCAGGTTCTTATCCTTGGCACGGAAGGTCAGAGTGTAGGCAACCGACTTGTGATCGGCATCAATCCGCTCGCCTTCATAGACATCAAAGAGCTCGAAGGATTCCAGATATTGTCCGCCTTCCTTCTCGAAGATCTCCTCCAGCTTTCCGACCTCCATGTCCTTCGGAACCAGAAGAGACAGATCTCTGGTCGAAGCCGGGAAATTGGTGATTCCGGTATATTTTCGGTCAAAAGCTGCCATTTCATAAATGACCGGCATATCAATCACGCCGATATAGGTCCGGTCGCCAAGGCCGTAGTTATTGCGGACCAGAGGATGAACCTCTCCCAGGTAGCCGACATAGCGGCCCTTGTAATAGATGTCCGCCTGGCGGCCCGGATGGAGATAAGGACGGCCGGCTTCGGCATCATAGACCGGCTTCTCGTCCATGCCCATGGTGTTGAAGAGTTCTTCGATAACGCCCTTCATATCGTAGAAATCGCCGTCTCCGTAGAAGCCCAGAGTCAGAGTCATCCGCTCGTCCGGAAGCTCGGTCAGAGGCAGGGACTTGGGCAGATAGACATTGGCCATCTCATAGAGATGCACGTTCTTGTTCCGGCGGTTATAGTTGGTGGCAAGAGAAGTCAGAATTCCGTTCAGGGGCAGGGTCCGCATAATACTGAAATCCTCGCCCAGAGGATTGGCAATGGTAATACAGGTCCGCTCCGGCGCATCCTTGGGAAGAAGGAGCTTGTCATAGACCTTGGGACTCTCAAAGGAATAGGTCATTGCCTGGGAATAGCCGGCAAACTGAGCCACCTCTCTGGCCTTGGCTTCGATCCGCTTCTTTAAGGAAAGCTTGCCTGCGGTGGAAGTTCCCTTGGGAAGGGTGGTCGGGATCTTGTCATAGCCATAGAAACGGGCCACTTCCTCTGCCATATCGGCATAGGTCAGAAGGTCCTGTCTCCAGGAAGGAACCAGAATCTCATTGGTCTTCTCGTCATAGCCGAGATCGATGGCCTTGAAATAAGAAAGCTGAGTCTCTGCCGGCACATCGGTGCCAAGAAGAGCATTATAGCGGTCCGGTTCGAAAGGAATCCGGACGCCCTCTTTCTTCCTGGGGTAGAGATCGACTGCGCCGCCGACAACGGTTCCGGCGCCCAGCTCCTCCACCAGAGCGCAGGCCCGGTTCATGGCCTCGATGGCATTGTTGGGATCCAGACCCTTTTCAAAGATTCCGGAGGCATCGGTCCGAAGGCCGATCCGCTTGGAGGAGAGACGGATATTGGTTCCGTCGAAGCAGGCAGCCTCGAAAACCATGGTCTTGACATTATCGGTAATCATAGAATTCTCGCCGCCCATGATACCTGCAATGCCGATGGGCTTTTCTCCGTCCCAGATCATCAGAGTGTCATGGTCTACATTTCTCTCCTGGCCGTCCAGGGTCGTGAAGGTATCACCGTCATTGGCTCTCTTAACCACGATCTTATGACCGCTGATGGTGTCCAGATCATAGGCGTGCATGGGCTGGCCGTACTCCACCATGACATAGTTTGTGATGTCGACCAGGTTGTTGATGGGGCGGATGCCCTGGGATCTCAGCCGCTTCTGCATCCAGGCCGGAGAAGGTCCGATCTTCACATCCTTTACCACCCTTGCCGTATAGCGGCTGCAGAGGTCCTCGGCATCGATTTCGGCGGAAATATAGTTCGATACATCGTCATTGTCCCCGGTCGCAGGAACTTCAGGGAAGACATGCTTTAAATGGAAGGTTGCCGCAGCCTCTCTGGCCAGGCCAAGGATGGAGAAGCAGTCCACACGGTTGCTTGTGATCTCGTATTCAATGGCCGTGTCATGAAGGCCAAGGGCCTCAATCGCATCATCGCCGGGCTTTACGCCGCTGGCCGGGTCGAAGATATAGAGTCCGCTTTCCGGAGCTTCCGGGAAGAGCTCCCGGCTCTGGCCCAGTTCCTCGATCGAGCACATCATGCCGTCGGACTCGACGCCCCGAAGCTTGCCGGATTTGATCTCAATGCCGCCCTCGGTCTTGCTTCCGTCATGGCCGCCTGCAACTCTTCCGCCGTCCAGGACAACCGGAACCAGCTGGCCGGGCTCGCCGACATGGACATTGGGCGCGCCGGTGACGATCTGCAGGGTCTTGTCTCCGACATCTACCTGGCAGATGACAAGCTTGTCTGCATCCGGATGGGGCTCAACAGACTTGATCTGTCCGACAACGATCTTATCGAGGTCCTTGTCGAACTTTTCATAGAATTCAACCTTGGAGCCGGACATTGTCATTGCATCCGTATATTCCTGCGGTGTGCAGGACAGGCCGGGAACCAGGTCCTTGATCCACTGTAATGAAGTTCTCATTGATTTATTCTCCTTCTGAAATTATCCTAGCTTTCAAAATGCTATCACGCTTCTTTATGAGAGGCAGTCTATAAAAGCATGGCACTTCTTAAAAAATTCTCTTATTTAAGAAGGATGCTTCTGCATAGAACCGCTTAGAACTGGTCCAGGAAACGGATGTCGTTCTCATAAAGAAGCCGCATGTCATCGATCTCGTCCTTTAAGAGTGTGATCCGCTCAAGGCCGATACCAAAGGCAAAGCCGGAATAGACGTTGGGATCAATGCCGGACATGGCAAGAACCTTGGGGTGTACCATGCCGCAGCCTAAGATCTCGATCCAGCCCTCGCCCTTACAGAAGCGGCAGCCCTTGCCGCCGCACTTGAAGCAGGAGACATCCATCTCTGCCGAAGGCTCGGTAAAGGGGAAGTGATGGGGACGGAACTTGACCCGGGTATCCTTTCCGAACAGCTCCTGAACAAACTGCTGGAGGGTACCCTTCAAGTCAGACATGGTAATTCCCTTGTCGATGACCATCCCTTCGATCTGGTGGAAAGAAGGAGAATGGGTGGCATCCACTTCGTCGGCACGGAAAACACGTCCGGGCGCGATCATTCGAATGGGCAGATGGCCCTTTTCCATCTCACGGACCTGAACCGGGCTGGTCTGGGTGCGAAGAAGAATGTCCTTGGTGATATAGAAAGTATCCTGCTCATCCTTGGCCGGATGATTGGCCGGAATATTCAGGGCCTCGAAATTGTAGTAATCCTTCTCGATCTCAGGTCCCTCAACGACAGAGAAGCCCATGCCGATGAAGATCCGCTGCACTTCATCGAGAATGGAAGTATTGGGATGGGCGTGACCGATCGCATGCTTTCTTGCCGGCAGAGTGACATCGATTTTCTCAAAGGCAAGCTTTCTCTTCAAAGCCTCCTCTTCCATTTTCTTTCTGGCTTCTTCCAGCTTCTCCTCAACGGCTGTCCGGGCTTCGTTTACCATCTGACCAAATGCGGGACGGTCTTCCTTTGGAAGATCCTTCATCGTATTCATGATCTGCTTCAGCTCGCCCTTCTTACCGAGGACGGAGACCCGGATCTGATTCAGGGCATCCAGATCCTTTGCGTTCTGGATCTGGGCTGCTGCCTCTTCCCGGATTTTCTGCAACTTCTCGTTTACCATCTGCTACTCCTTCTATAAAACTTACCGATTTCCGACGTTTACCTGTTAAATGTATGGCCTGCATTCCATTGGAAAAGGCCGTGGCCTGCTTCGTTTCAGGATGCTGACCATGGAAAAAGGTCCAACAATAAAAAAACGTCCGCCGGAGCTTACTGCCCCAGGGACGAAATTCAAACCAGAATACCGCGTTACCACCCTGCTTCCATTCCCGATCCTTCTTGGATCTTCTGTCAGACCGAATCAATTGAACCTGCCGGAAATCATACCGGTCCGGATCAAAAGCATCCGCTTTGGAATGGCTCTTCATTTGCATCTTACGTGTGCTGTCCGTCTTATCCTACACAATATAAGCGGATCAAAAGTCCAACAGAATCCCGGCACTAATGATCAGCCGGTCTGATTGAATCTTCCGGTCCAAAGATAAACCACATCTTCAGATAAGAAGCTCCCGCATGAACTTCACTGCATCCGTGGGTACTCTCAGCCAGTCAATATACCCTCTCTGTCTTCTATGCCCTGCCACCGGCACGGCTGAGGACGCAGACTACTTTTTGCGATCATTGCTTTTCTTTTTGTGATCCCCCGAAATGACGTGCCTATGCGTTTGACTCCTAGCGTTAAGCCAGGTGGGTGTCCGCACGTGATCTTCTGCCTTCCACGACGAGAGGCCTGACATCCAATCACAGATATGAGATTCCCGTTTAAAGTACTTGTAGGTTCAATTTGCATAGGTGAAATCGTGCATTTCAGGTTAATTGCATTATAGCAGGAAAGGCGGAAAAATGCCACCCGCTTTTCCTTTTTGTAAAAATGAATAATCAGTTTTCTGATTATTCAAGCCTTTATCACGTCAATGTAATAAATCAAAAGGCCTTGCTTTTCCTTTCCTTTACATTCTTCTGTTTTTGTTAACTCCCATAAAATGGCTATTGATAATGGTCCTTGTTTTTAATCTGTCAGAATGATATAGTTAAAGAAATTAGCCTTTTCGTCAGTTGTATTGCATAATTGAAATTAGATTTATGCATTTTATCAGCCAGAAAGCCTTTATTCCGGGCAGTCAGTCCGAAAAGAATGCATCTTTTCTTATTTCATGTTTCATATTTCAAATGTTATCTTTCAGAATTTGAGATTCGGTTTTCATTTTTCAGATATAACGGACGAATCATTTTAATTTTAAACGGGAGTGAGTGACGTGGCAGAAGAAAACAGCAAATATTTTGAAGTTACCCCAGAAATCGAAAGTCTGGCCAGGGAAACCATGGAAGCTTCCAAGGTCGACCCGAATTTATACACAGAATATAACGTCCAGCGGGGCCTCCGTGATATGAACGGAAAAGGTGTTCTGGTCGGCATCACCAATATTTCCGAAGTTAACGCCAAGCGTGAAATCGATGGCAAATCCATTCCCATCCCCGGTGAGCTCTACTATCGGGGCTACGATATCCGGGATCTGGTTCGCGGCATGGGTCCTTCCGATCATTTTGGTTTTGAGGAATGTGCCTATCTCCTTCTCTTCGGCAAGCTGCCGAATGAGGCGGAATTCCGGGAATTCGAGCGGATTCTTTCCGGCTACCGTTCCCTGCCGCCCAACTTCGTCCGGGACGTCATCATGAAGAAGCCGTCCAACAATCTGATGAATTCCCTGGCCCGGTCGGTTCTGACCCTTTATTCCTATGATGAGAAGGCCGAGGACACCTCCATTCCCAATGTCCTCCGCCAGTGTCTGCAGCTGATCGCAGAATTTCCGCTTCTGTCGGTCTACAGCTATCAGGCTTATCGTCATTACTACCAGGACGGCAGCCTGATCATCCACAGACCCAAGCCGGAATATTCCACATCGGAAAATATCCTCCACTGTCTGAGAGATGATAATTCCTTTACCGATCTGGAGGCCAAGCTTCTGGATGTCTGCCTGATCCTTCATATGGAGCATGGCGGCGGCAATAACTCGACCTTTACCACCCATCTGGTATCCTCGACTCTGACCGATACCTATTCAGTCATTGCAGCTGCTCTCGGATCCCTCAAGGGACCCCGTCACGGCGGTGCCAATCTGAAGGTCATCGATATGTTCAGCGATATGAAGAAACATCTGACCGACTGGACCGATGAGAAACAGGTTTCGGATTACTTAAGAGCTCTCCTCCATAAGGAAGCCTTCGATCACAAGGGTCTGATCTATGGAATGGGACATGCCGTCTATTCCCTGTCCGATCCCCGTGCCGTAATCTTCAAGAAGTATGTCCAGCAGCTGTCCGAGGAAAAGGGCTATCAGAAGGAATACGCTCTCTATGCTCTGGTGGAAAAGCTTGCGCCGAAGATCATCGGCGAAGAGCGTAAGATCTACAAGGGCGTCTGCCCCAATGTCGATTTCTTCTCCGGCTTCGCCTATCAGATGCTGAACCTGCCGAGAGAGCTCTATACACCGATTTTCGCCATTGCCCGTATCGTCGGCTGGAGCGCTCACCGTCTCGAGGAACTCTGCCACGGCGACAAGATCATGCGTCCGGCCTATATGACCACCCTGCCCCATCGGGAATATGTACCCATGGAGGACCGCTGATCGGTCTGAGCAGGCCTGATTGATTAACAACCGGATCAGCCCTGATCTGAAGGCAAATGTCCTTCAAGGAAGACAGGAAAATATCTAGATACAAAAACGACATGCAGAAGGAGGAATGTTTCCTTCTTCCGCATGTCGTTTATTTGTTCTATCTTTTTCGTCTTATAAAAGATGTCCTATCCGGCAGCTTTCATTCGAATACCTTTCTTCAGCTGCTTTCATTCGGCAGCTCACATCGCCTTCAGATACTTGTCCTTCAGCTTCCGCATGCCTGCCGTAAACCAGGTCCAGACAGCCAGGAAAACCAGAAGAGCAACGACAAAGACGACTCTGGCAGCTCCCTTATGAAGGATGCCGCTGACCAGTCCTGCCGCACCTGCAATCAGGCCGACCACAGAGAAGACAAAAAGCTTTGGCTGAAGAGCCAGGACAAATTCCGCCTCTTTTCCCTTCTTACAGCGCTTCATATCATTCTCATCGATCAGAAGATCCGGCATCTCCTTCGTCTTCTTCATCGTCAGAGCGTGATAAAGGAGGACCAGGCTGATCCCCATGATAATAATGTCAAAGATCATCAAGACAATTCTAGAATTCATGTAGTACTACTCTCCTGCCTAAACCTTCTGCCTCTCCCAGGCAGATCTCTGTCTTCTAACCTGCAGTCTGACTGCATTCGCTATATCTTTCTACTATATTATTCCGCCAGGATCTTACGGATCACATCCGGATTATTCCGCCAGAATCTTACGGATGACATCCGGCATTTCAGAAACCTCGCAGATGGTCTTGTGACGGACGGGCGCATCCTTGATTTCCCGGATGGCTCCCGGAATCTCCACATTGGCAATCTTCGAAAGATCCTCAGTCAGATCCAGATCCGACTTATCCGGCTGGTCCGCACCGATGGCCTTCAGGACCGTCCGGGTGAACTTGAACGGACTTGCGGTCGATGCAATCAGGGTCTTTGTACTGTCGCCGGTCTCCGCCTTATATTTGTCATAGACAGAAGAAGCAACAGCCGTATGAGGATCGATCACATAGCCAGTATCCTCGTAGACATCGCGGATCTGTTTCGCGGTCTCTTCTTCATCGGCATAGTTTCCATAGAAGTCCGGCACCTTCTTCCGAAGGAGATCCAGGCTGATTTCTGTAATGCCCTTCTGATTGAGCTCGTCCATGTCCTTCGAGGTCTTTTCCGGATCCCGGTCCAGGATCTGATAGATCAGACGCTCCAGATTGGAGGAAATCAGGATATCCATGGAAGGAGACATGGTCAGATGAAAGTCTCTCCGCCGGTCATAGTCGCCGGTGCGGAAGAAATCGTAAAGGACCTTGTTGCTGTTGCTTGCGCAGATCAGGCGGTCAATGGGCATGCCCATCTGCTTGGCATAGAAGGCTGCCAGGATATTTCCGAAATTACCGGTCGGAACGCAGACATTGATGCTTTCGCCGGGCCTGATCTCTTCATCGGCCAGAAGCCTGGCACAGGCATAGACATAATAGACAACCTGAGGCACGAGGCGGCCAATATTGATGGAGTTTGCGGAGGAGAACTGATAGCCCTTCCGGTCCAGCTCCTCGGCCATTTCCTTATCATGGAAGATTTTTTTCACACCGGTCTGGGCATCATCGAAATTGCCGTTGATGCCGATGACATAGGTATTGTCTCCGGCCTGGGTCACCATCTGCTGCTTCTGAATGGGGCTGACGCCGTCCTTGGGATAAAAGACAATGATCCTGGTTCCCGGCACATCACAGAAGCCAGCCAGA
>JAQYBF010000108.1 GCA_029338875.1 Lachnospiraceae bacterium | reverse complement strand
ATTTCTGATCAAATGGAATCCGAAAGATCGATGTTCTCTCCTGTCAGTCCGATCCAGGCACCATCCTTTGCCTCCGGAGCATCCGGATGAGCAAGAAGCCACTTATTGTTTGCCCGAAGAAGTCTGTCTTCCGGACTCTTTCCATCGACATGCGGGGCTTCGGTATTGGTTCCGTCCGGAAGTGCCACAAGAACCCGGAAACCTGCTCCGTGAGCTGCGGAACAGGGAGCATAGTGAAGAGCTGTCTCGAAGACCTCAACCAGCACACCTGCAGGGACCTTAAAAGCCTTGCAGGTCGAAGTATCAAGCTTCCAGTCTCTGATATCCTTTGCCAGGCCAAGAATCAGGATAAAATCTTCTGTACCGAGATTGAACTCGGAATTCCTGTGATATTCCAGGCAGTTAAGCCTGGTATTATGGCCATTGCACCAGCCGAATTCTACCGGAAGGCCGCCGAACAGTGAAGATGCCAGGGCCTTTGCGGAAGGAAGATTCTGAATGGCTTCTTCCTTCGGCACATAAGCAGTACCGCCTTCCGGACAAGGGGTATGCTGATTTAAAGCATCAAGGATTTCCGATAGATCATATCCCTCAATAATTCTTCCATATTCTCTGAACTCAGGATCTGTAACATTATAAATCTTCATATATCCACCTTTCCTACATCCCAGAAGCTGCAGCTAACATTAGAAAAGTCAAAAAATCCCTGCAGAATCTATTGAAGCCAGCCTTCCATTGTCAGATTTCCTGATCTTGAATGGCTGAATCAAATCCTACAGGGATTTATGTTAGCAGATTTAGTAGTTTTCTTCACGTACTTCAAAGAAGGACTGCGGATGGTTGCAGACCGGGCAGACCTCCGGAGCTTCCGTTCCAACGACAATATGGCCGCAGTTTCTGCACTCCCATACCTTTACTTCACTCTTCTTGAAGACTTCCTTAGTCTCTACATTGTGAAGCAGCTTGCGGTAGCGCTCCTCATGGGACTTCTCGATAGCAGCAACGCCGCGGAACTTCTCAGCCAGCTGATGGAAGCCTTCTTCATCGGCTTCCTTTGCCATACGGTCATACATATCTGTCCACTCATAGTTCTCGCCCTCTGCTGCAGCCAGAAGATTTTCCGGGGTATCGCCTAGCAGTCCGAGTTCCTTGAACCAGAGCTTTGCATGCTCCTTCTCATTATCTGCGGTCTTCAGGAAAAGAGCTGCAATCTGCTCATATCCCTGTTTCTTGGCAACAGAAGCGAAATAGGTATATTTATTCCGGGCCTGTGACTCACCGGAAAATGCTTCCAACAGGTTCTTTTCTGTCTTGGTGCCTGCATAGGGATTCTTCTTCTCTTCTACCGGCTCGAACACACCCTTCTGATGGCACTTGGGACATTCTTCCGGTGCCTTGTCTCCTTCGTATACATAACCACATACCTTACATACAAACTTCATAGCTAAACCTCCTATCTGATAGCTTCTCCTTTTCGGACCTGCCGGTTCCATCTCCCTGAGCCGCGACAGGCCAGAATGAATTTTGCGACAGTATCTGTTTATTTGCCATAAAATTCAGACTACATATTGATTGTACCATTCAACTGATCTACAAGTCTACTGGAAAACACCAGAATTCCGGCAGGATCTATTTTTCTATTGCAAGCTCTATATAGATGTACTATCATCCATTTTAGTTGATGCTGCATCTAAATGGAGGTTCCCATGCAGAAAGACTTGCGTGAAATCACAAAGATTGCCCGCGAGGTATCCAAATTCACGGTCCGGACCATGAAAGCGACTGGCATCGGCACCGGCGAATTCGACTTCATCCACGTGGTCCGCCACAACCCTGGCATTACCCAGAAAGAGATCCGGGAGATTCTCACCCTGGATAAGGGTGCCTGCGCCCGACGTGCGGCAAGCCTTGAGGCCAAGGGCTATCTGATCAAGAAGAAAAATCCTGCCGACCGGCGGAGCGACCAGCTCTTCGCAACTCCCAAGGCAGAAAATTTAAAGCTCTCGAAGGTTGACATCGAAACCCGCTACTACAGCTGGCTCAGTCAGAGTCTCTCTCAGGAAGAACTGGATACCTTCCTTCCCCTTCTGCACAAGCTCTACCGTGCCAATAAAGCGGAATCCAAAGCCGGCTTCCCCCATGTCACAGCGCTCATGAAAGGAGAAGCAGATGAAGCAAGATAGACTTCTTTCTCATCCTGACCGGATCCGCTCCTATTTCGGAAGCGAACTGCCCGTTCTCATCATTGTCACCATTTCCGGCCTGATCTACAACATCGGCATGCTGGCCGGTCCCTACTATGAAGGCCGTCTGGCTCAGTGTCTCTATGACATCATCCATAGAAAAGCCAGTGCCCATGACATGCTTCTGCTTGCCATTGTCTATCTCCTGGTCATCGCACTCGTCCAGATTTCCCGGGCCATCAAACGCTTCTCCGTCCGCCGCTTTGCCAACAATATCTCCCGAAAAATGCGCCGAAGCCTCTACAACAGTCTCGTTCACGCTGATTCGAAGGAGCTTCGAAACGAAAACCTCGGATCCCTCCTGACCAAGGCCATTGCCGACGTTGATACCTGCAGCGAAGGCATGCGGAAATTCACCACCGAGGTCTTCGACACCGGCGTTGTCATGATTGCCTATGTGGTCATGCTTGTTCATTACGACTGGAGACTGACCATTCTCGCATGTCTCTTCACGCCTCTGGCCTATATGGCCGCAGCCATGATGAAAAACCGCGTCACGAAAGCCAGCGCCGCCTATAAGCAGAGTGCCTCGAACCTCAGCAGTCTGACCATGGACCGGATCAGTCACGCCATTACCTACCGTGTCTATGGCCGTGAGGAAAACCGGAACCGGAACTACGAAAGGGCCCTTCAGGATTATGAAAGAAAAAGCGCTATCGCCAATCTCTACGAAGGCGCCCTGGCCCCGCTCTATGATGCCATTGCCATGATCGGCTGTGCCATCGTCATCTATTTCGGTGCCCGGAATGTCAACGGCAGCGGCTGGACTGCCTGGAACATTGCTGCCTTCACCACCTTCCTCTCCTGCTTTACCAAGCTGGCCGTCAAAGCCAGCCACGCAGCCAAGCTCTTCAATGCCGTCCAGAAGGCAGCAGTCTCCTGGAAGCGGATCAAGCCTCTGATGAAGGAACCGGCAGAAGACAATACCGACCTTCAGGAAATCCCGGTAGAAAAGGCAGAGCTTGCCTTCCATGATGTCTCTCTCGGCTATGATCATGCCCTCCTCAACCACATTTCCTTTTCGGCAGAGTCCGGCCAGATCATCGGCATTACCGGAGAAGTTGCCTCCGGCAAAAGCCTTCTCGGAAAGGTGCTGATCGGCGAAGCGGACTACAGGGGTTCCATCACCATCAATGGCCGGGAATTCAAAGACCTCACACCCATTCAGCGGAATACCCTTATCACCTACATGGGCCATGACCCCGAGCTTCTGTCCACCAACCTGGCTGACAACATCGCCCTCGGCGAAAAGCTGGATCCGGATATCTACCTTAAGATGACCTCCCTTGACAAGGATCTCGAAGACATGCATCGGACGAAGAACGACAGCGCAGGTGAAGCCGGATCCATGCTCTCCGGCGGCCAGCAGGCAAGGCTCGCCCTGGCCCGGACTCTTGGCCATGCCCGAAGTATCCTGGTCCTCGACGACCCCTTCTCCGCAGTGGACCGAAATGTTGAAAACGAGATTCTCGACCGAATC
>JAQYBF010000107.1 GCA_029338875.1 Lachnospiraceae bacterium | reverse complement strand
AGGAAGGTATCCGTCCTTGTCCGGCTCGATATAAGTCAGAGTTGCGCCGGTAGCCTTAGCTACCTGCTGCCAGGGAAGCATGTTGCTGTGATGCTCCATAACGGAGATGATGATCTCGTCCCCTTCCTTGAGGAAATGCATGCCATAGCTGTAGGCGATCAGATTCAGAGACTCGGTCGCATTGCGGGTAAAAATAATATCTGCAGGCTCCGGTGCGTGAATAAATTCCGCCACAGCCGCACGGGCGTTTTCATAGGCATCTGTTGCAGCAAGCGACAGCTCATAGAGGCCGCGCAGGGGGTTGGCATTATTTTTCTCATAATAGTCCGTCACTGCCTTCAGGACACAGGGCGGCTTCTGTGTTGTCGCAGAATTATCCAGATAGATGACATTCCGGTTTTCAAAGACCGGGAATTCCTTCCGGATCAGCTTGTCTTCCTTAGTCATAGTTCCTTCCAATCTAGCCGGTAATCTTTACTCTCTTTGATCAGCCGGAGAATCTTCCTTCTCCGGCCGGAAATTTCATTTCTTTCCAGGAAATCTCTTACTCTTCACCAAGAAATTCCCGGATCTCAGCTTTGGCTTCGTCATCCGGAATCTTGGCTGCTACGGCATCGATTCTGGCCTGGGCCATCATCTCGTAGATCTCCTCCTCGGTCAGTCCGCGGGACTGGAGATAGAACATCAGGTTCTCGTCCAGCCTGCCGATCGATGCGCCGTGATTTCCTTCGACATCTTCCTCATCGCAGAGGATGACCGGAATGGTCCGGTTGATGACATTCTCATCCATGAGAAGGACATTCTCCATCTCGGTACCGGTGGATCCGCCGCAGCCCCGATGGAAATCAATGGTACCGCGGAAAAGCTTGTCGGCGCTGTCACGAAGAACTCCCGATGCATTGATGTCGCAGTTGGACTTTCTGCCGTTGTGGTTTGCCACATAGTTCATGTCCAGCTTATGGCGGCCGGTGACGATATAGCCGATGTCGGTTGCCAGATTGGACTTGTAGCCGGACAGCTCGGTAAAGGAGCCATAGTAGTTATTCTTACCGCCAAGAATCAACTGGATCAGACGGAAGTCGCCGTGATCCTCGACCTGGCCTCCGATATCATTCAGAAAATCAATCGAATCCGGCAGATAGTTGATCTGTACCAGGGTCAGCTTCCCGTAGGGAGCCACATGATAGCGGGTCTGCAGGGCAGCCGTTGCCTCTTCCTTATCCTTTGACCGGAAATTCATGACAACGGTCAGTTCCGTATTCTCTTCTACAGAAATTTCGACCGCATCCGTGTAAGCATTACTGCCGGTATAGTCAAAATCGAGATGGGCATTCTGCAGCCGTCCCGCATTACTCTCTGTTTCAAGAACGTGAATGGGGGTCTTGCTGGCTTTTACAAGCTGGTCTATATTTGCTCCCATGCCCGTCTTAAGATCTGAAAGAGCAGATTCCGTGGATTCGCGGACCGAAATACCTTCCGGAATATCCTGAGATACTGCAGAAGGCTTTCCGGCTGGAACCTCTTTCAGGTCTGTTTCATTCATATGAAGCCAGTTCCAGGTCAGACTTGGAATCCGGTTTACGATAAAATGTGTATTGTCATTCATGATTCCACTCCTTAACCAATTGCACCCTTCATCTCAAGGCCGATCAGATTATTCATCTCGACCGCATACTCCAGAGGCAGTTCCTTTCCGACGTTGTCGGCGAAACCGCGGACGATCAGGGCCCGGGCGTCTTCCTCGGTCATGCCGCGGGACATGAGATAGAAAACAACCTCATCCGAGATACGGCCGATCTTTGCCTCATGTCCGACATCGGCGTCCTCGGTACGGATATCCATAGCCGGGATGGTATCGGAACGGCTGACATTGTCGACCATCAGGGACTGACAGGAAGTCGAGGACTTGGAGCCCTTGGCCTTGGGTGTCATGACAACCGCGGAACGGAAGGTGGAGATACCGCCGTCCTTACTAATGGACCGGGTATTGACATAGCTGCTGGTGTGGGGTGCGTTGTGAACAGTCTTGCATCCGGTATCCAGGTTCTGGCCCTTGCCGGCGAATGTGACACTGGTAAATTC
Source organism: Lachnospiraceae bacterium (assembly GCA_029338875.1). Classification (GTDB taxonomy): domain Bacteria; phylum Bacillota; class Clostridia; order Lachnospirales; family Lachnospiraceae; genus Lachnocurva. Next base: position 840 of record JAQYBF010000107.1, on the reverse strand, counting down.
AGACCGGGCGCCCTCGCCGTTTAATACGGACATAGGGTAGAGGTAGGAAACGTGGGATCCGAAGGAACCGGAAATCCACTCGATCTTACCGCCCTCTTCGACCTTGGCACGCTTGGTGTTTAAGTTGTACATGTTCTTGGACCAGTTCTCAATGGTCGAATAACGCAGGGTTGCGTTCTTTCCAACGAAGAGCTCTACGGCACCGGCATGAAGGTTTGCCACATTATACTTGGGTGCGGAACATCCCTCGATGAAGTGAAGGTAAGCGCCCTCTTCCACAATGATCAGAGTGTGCTCGAACTGGCCGGCACCGGCTGCATTGAGACGGAAGTAGGACTGAAGGGGAATGTCCACATGAACGCCGGCCGGTACATAGACGAAGGAACCGCCGGACCAGACTGCCCCGTGCAGTGCTGCGAACTTATGATCGTTCGGTGTGATCAGCTTCATGAAGTGATCGCGGATCATATCTGCATAGGGTCCGTGAAGAGCGGACTCGACATCGCTGTAGATAACACCCTGGGCAGCAACCTCATCCTGAACATGGTGATAGACCAGCTCGGAATCGTACTGGGCGCCGACACCGGCCAGGGATTTCCGCTCTGCCTGAGGAATACCGAGCTTTTCGAAGGTATCCTTGATATCGGTCGGGACATCCTTCCAGTCGCTCTGCATCTTATTGTTCTTGGGACGGACATAGGTCACAATGTGGTCCATATCCAGGCCATCGATGGAAGGGCCCCAGTCGGGAACTTCCATTTTATTATAGATTTCCAGGGACTTCTGACGGAAATCCGCCATCCACTGGGGATCATTCTTCTCTTTGGAGATCTCTGCCAC
>JAQYBF010000106.1 GCA_029338875.1 Lachnospiraceae bacterium | reverse complement strand
TGTCATAGGCTCGGATCCCAGGCGATACTCCATGCCGACCAGGATATCGATCTTATCAATAAACCAGAGGTCGATCTTGGTCAGGGCATGAATATGTTCCTTGGGAACATGGCGGCGCAGAGCTTCCGCGATGACCCAGATCCTACGGTCATCGACGACACGGAGCTGGTCCTCCAGCTGATCCATGGAAAGCTTGGTGAAATCATAGCTTCGAAGACTGTCCACATGCTGCTCCAGAGACCGGATGGCCTTCATCAGGGCACCTTCGAAATTATTGGAGATACTCATGACTTCGCCGGTTGCCTTCATCTGGGTGGTCAATGTCCTCTTCGCCGTGATGAATTTATCAAAAGGCAGACGGGGGATCTTCACCACACAGTAGTCCAGCATGGGTTCAAAGCTGGCATAGGTCTTACCCGTGATGGCATTGGGGATCTCATCCAGCGTGTAGCCCAGGGCGATCTTGGCGGAAACCTTGGCGATGGGATAACCGGTCGCCTTGGATGCCAGAGCCGAGGAACGAGAAACTCTTGGATTGACTTCGATGACGCAGTATTCGAAAGAGTCCGGATTCAAGGCATATTGCACATTGCAGCCACCGGTGATACCCAGTTCTGTAATGATCCGAAGGGCCGAGGACCGAAGCATCTGATACTCCTTGTCGCCCAGCGTCTGGGAGGGAGCCACAACGATCGAGTCACCGGTGTGAACGCCGACCGGGTCTATATTTTCCATGTTGCAGACGGTGATGCAGTTGCCCCTGGAATCCCGCATGACTTCATACTCGATTTCCTTCCAGCCGGCGATGGAGCGCTCTACCAGAACTTCATGGACGCGGGACAAACGAAGACCGTTCTCCAAGATTGTGCGAAGTTCGGTCTCGTTGTGAGCAATGCCGCCGCCCGAACCGCCCAGGGTATAGGCCGGACGGAGAACGACCGGATAGCCGATGGTATTGGTGAAGCGAACGCCGTCTTCGATATTATGAACGACCTTGGAAGGGGCGACAGGCTCACCCAGCTTCTCCATGGTGTCCTTAAAGGCCTGACGGTCTTCCGCCCGGAAGATCGTGTCGCGGCTGGTTCCGATCAGGCGGACGCCCTGCTCTTTTAAGAAGCCGTTGTCCGAAAGTTCCATGCCGAGATTCAGTCCGGCCTGGCCGCCCAGGGTCGGAAGCACGGAATCGGGCTTTTCTTTCCGAATGATCTCTTCCAGAGTTTCCACGGTCAGAGGCTCGATATAAACCTCGTCTGCGATCTGTTTATCCGTCATGATGGTCGCCGGGTTGGAATTGACCAGGCAGACCTCAACGCCCTCTTCGTGGAGGGAACGGCAGGCCTGGGTGCCTGCGTAGTCGAATTCCGCCGCCTGACCGATGACGATGGGGCCGGATCCGATGACAAGGACTTTCTTGATACTGTTATCTCTAGGCATTCTTTTCTCCTCTCATCATCTTAATAAAGCGGTCGAAAAGGAAGCCGCTGTCCTGAGGTCCCGGGCAGGCTTCCGGATGGAACTGAACGGTATAGACCGGTTTCTTTTGATACCGTAATCCTTCATTGGTGCCGTCATTGACATTGCTGAAAGCAGGCAGGGCAATTTCCGGATCAATCGTCTTCGGATCGACGGCATAGCCGTGGTTCTGGGAAGAAATATAGACCCTGCCGGTCTCTTCATCTCTGACCGGATGGTTGCCTCCCCGGTGGCCGTACTTCATCTTATAGGTGTCGCCGCCGGTTGCAAGTGCCATGAGCTGATGGCCCAGGCAGATGGCAAAAATCGGGAGACCGCTGTCATAGAGTTTCTTCACGTTGGCAATGATATCGGTGCAGGTCTTGGGATCTCCGGGGCCGTTCGATAACATGATGCCGTCCGGTTTGGAAGCTATAATCTCTTCTGCCATCGTATGGGCCGGATAGACAGTCACCTGACAGCCGCGGGAGATCAGCTCTCTTGCAATATTTCTCTTGGCGCCGAAGTCCATCAGGGCAACTGATAAGCCTTTGCCCGGCCGATAGGGTTCGCCCTCTCTTCCTTCATAGCCCAGGATCTCGCTCTGATAACCGCCGAGATGAAGGTAAGGCGACTGAAGGACAGGTTCGCTTGGTTTATATTTCTCCGTGCAGGTGACACGACTTACGACGTCGCCGACTTCATAGGCTCGAAGCTTAGGAAGGACTTCCTCGAGCTTATAGTCTGCATTGGTCGTGATCATGCCGTTCATGGTGCCCTTTTCCCGAAGGATCTTGGTCAGGGCCCGGGTGTCGATGCCGGCGATGCCGGGGATATCCTGCTTTAC
>JAQYBF010000105.1 GCA_029338875.1 Lachnospiraceae bacterium | reverse complement strand
TACTTTATACTTGGGATATGATGCCATAGGACGCTTCCTCCATTTCTTAGAAAGTAAAACCATCTGCTCCCCGGGGTGAAACAAAAAAGACGCCGCAAAGAGGAATTCAAATCCTCTTCCCGACGCCTTTGTCATTTACTGACTTAAAAATAATCTCAATTTTCGGAAAATTCAAGCAACGAATGATTGATGCTTGTCATCTTTTGGTTTCATTCGTGGTTGTGGTGATTGAGATGATCGAATGGCCTGCTTGAGATCATATGAGGAAATAAGAATCGATTATCATATTTATGATCAGATTCTGTTTGACAGTGACTCTTTTTAAAATGTTGTTAATCCAACGGAAAAACTTAGACCGAAGCGTTACATAATAAGTATCGCCAATTGAAGATAAAGGCGATGCTAGTTAAAGATGTGTATACGAAAGTATGAGGTGAAAACATGAAAGCATATGTAGATCAGGATACCTGTATTGGATGCGGTATGTGTGAGGGCACTGCTCCGGATGCCTTCCGTATGAACGATGACGGAAAAGCAGAATGCTACGCAGAGGGCGACGATGCCAGCGTACAGGAAGCTATTGACAACTGTCCTGTAGGTGCTATTTCACAGGCTGAGTAAATCAAATACCGAAAAGTTCCGGAAGCGCCGGGAGCGGGTTGATTTTCGGATAGAAAAGCACAGGTATAAAAAATCGGGTCACGGTAAGACGTGGCCCGATTTTTTGTGCCCATTTTTCAGCTTGCTTCTCCAGCTTCTAGGCTGCTTCGATCTCGGCAATATACATGACAGAGTAGTCATGATCCGGGAAGGTCATGGCGAGCCGCCGCGGATCTGGCAGTAGAAGATGAAAAAATGATGTAATAAAAATATTGACAATATAAATGTAACAACATATAATACATCCAGAAGAGAACGAGATCTTATTTTAAGTTGAATCCGCAGAACATCGGACCGGTGAAAACGGAAAAGGTGATCCACGGACCATAAATCAGGAGGTATTTATGTTTCGCTTTTTGAATACAGATATGATGGGCAGACTGTCTCAGGGCCAGACCCAGGACCGGGACAGACAGATTGAGATACTGAAAGAGGAGCTGGATCAGGCCGATACGGTTCTGATCGGCGCAGGCTCCGGTCTATCTACGGCGGCCGGATTCACCTATTCGGGTGAGCGCTTTCATAAGTACTTTGGGGACTTCGCCGAAAAGTTCGGAATACGGGATATGTATTCCGGCGGTTTTTATCCTTTCCCGGATCTGGAGACCTACTGGGCCTGGTGGAGCCGGCATATTTATTACAACCGTTACGTCAAGGCTCCTTCTGATGTCTATCCGAACCTTCTTTCCCTGGTCAGAGACAAGGATTATTTTGTCCTGACGACAAATGTAGACCATCAGTTTCAGCTGGCCGGCTTCGATAAGAAGCGGCTCTTCTATACCCAGGGCGATTACGGCCTTCTGCAGAGTGTCGATCCGAAAACGCAGACGACCTATGACAATGAAGAGATCGTCACCCGCATGATGGAGGCCCAGGGCTTTGTAAAGGATGAAAACGGTATCTTCCGGATTCCGGAAGACGGAAAATTAAAGATGCGTGTAGCGACCGAGCTCATTCCCAAATGCCCGGAGGACGGCAGTGATATGACGATGAACCTTCGCTGTGACAATACCTTTGTCCAGGACGATGGATGGTATGCTGCCATGGAACGCTATCAGGACTTTCTCCGCCGCCATGAGAATCTGCATGTCCTCTATCTCGAACTGGGCGTCGGCATGAATACACCGGTCATCATCAAGTATCCCTTCTGGCAGTATACGGATGAAAACAAGAATGCTTTCTATGCATGTATCAACATGGGCGAGGCATACTGCCCGGAGCGGATTGAAGACAGATCCGTCTGCATTGACGGAGATATCGAAGAAGTATTGCAAAAACTTTAATCATGAGTAGGTTTTATCATAAAAGAAAAATTTAACACGTCAGATTTTGATAATTATAAAAAATTTTAGAAAACATGTAATATTACTCAAAATATAAAGTTGATTGAGACGATTAGAGACCCTATAATAATCTGACAGAATTCGGGTATCCGATTCGTTTAAGAAGATCATTATTACAGGTACGAATTCTCCGCTTTGGAGGAATGAACAGGGAATTACGATCATGTCAATATATGATTTCCTTTTGAATGACAACAGTCTTGAACTGTAATTTGTGAAAGCGTAACTGCAGACTTTAGAAAAGCAACGCAGGTATCCTGGCGCGTAGTAAACGAAATACCCTGGTGATCATCAAATATCCGTTCTGGAAGTACACGAGTGAGAACAATAATTTGAAAGAAGATGATAAAGATGAGCAGGATAGAATCAGACAGCTTCGGATTTGAAACGGCTGCAGCTGCGTCAGCCTCTCCGGAAGAATGGAATCGGGCATTGTCGTATCTGAGAAAGTACGCGGAAAATTCTCTGGCGTATCTGGCTCTGGAGCCGGATAAGGAATGGCTGTTTTCCGAGAATCCGGAAGGTATGGTAAGCTTTGCGCGGTCCGGGCATACGATCGTGGTCTGCGGGGATCCGATTTGTGCAGCAGAGAGTTTTCCAAAGATACTGGCGATGCTTCGATCCTTTTCGGCGGCAGAGCGAAAACATCTGGTTTTTCTGATGACTAATGAAACCCATATACCGGAGTACCAGGCAGAGGGACTGGGCTGTTTTAAGTGCGGCGAGGAGGCGGTCTTCGATGTACAGACTTGGTCGATGCAGGGAGGACGCTGTGCCAAGGTGAGATCTTCCTGCCATACGGCGATGAATTACGGCCTTACGGTGCATGAATACCGGCCGCAGTCAAAGCGGGATGAGAATATCGAGCACCAGTTTCATGAAATCACAGATGCATGGCTTGAAGAAAAACATACAGCCAGACTGCAATTTGCCGTCGGCAGTCTGATGCTGGAGAGGCAGTGCGACAAGCGATATTTCTACGCTGTCGATCCAGATGGTGTCATTCAGGGTATCAATGTGCTGAATCCATATCTGGGAGGAAAAGGATGGATCGTGGATATCATGCGGCGCCGGGAGGGGTGTCCTCATGGTGTGATGGAACTTTTGTTTCACGACATTATGGAGACACTGAAGAAAGAAGGCATACAGGAAGCGAGTCTCGGCGTGGCTCCGTTTTTCAATACGGAGGCAGAGGACCATCCCTGCCTGATCGAGAAGGCAGAGCACTATATTTATGAAAACATGAATTATATCTATGGTTTTAAACCTCTGTATGTCGCCAAGAACAAATTCAACCCGAAATGGAAGAACACGTATGTTGTCTGCTATCCGAAGCATATGTCCTTCTGGATGGAGGAGGCGGCCTTTGCCGTTCTGGATTCCCGGGGATTCAGCGATTACGTGCATGCTTATCTGGAAATGCGGCGGGTGCAGCATGAAAAAAGTGCCTGGATAAGAATGGCGAACAGGGGGAATGAGAAAATTGGAGAAAATACATGTAAATCACGTAGACATCTTTTATGAGATGGTCGGACGGGGCCGGCCGGTGGTTTTGATCCACGGGAACGGTGAAGACCATACAGTCTTCGATCGGACGGTCCATCTTTTAGAGGAGAAATACACCTGCTATCTTCCGGATTCCCGGGGACACGGAAAGAGCAAATGGACCGGGGAATTCCATTACAGGGATATGGCAGAGGATCTGATTCAGTTCCTGGAGAAACTGAATCTTCGTGATGCAGCAGTGGTCGGATTTTCTGACGGGGGTATCATCGGTCTGATGGCAGCGCCCAGAACGAACTGGATCACTTCCCTGGTTGCGTGCGGAGCGAATACACGACCAGAGGGTCTGCGCGGCCTGTGTCTTACGGGAATGAAAATTCATCACTTTTTTAGCCGGAGTCCGCTCATGCGTCTGATGATCAGGGAGCCGGACATTCGTGATGAAGAGCTGGCAGAGATTCATGCAGATACCCTCATAGTGGCCGGTCAGCATGATCTGATTCGTAAGAGTGAGACCGATCATATCGCTTCGAAAATTCCCGGCGCAAAGAAGGTGATTCTTCCGGGGGAAGGTCGCGGAAGCTATATCGTGCACAGTGAAAAGCTGGCAAAGATTATCCTGGATTTTTTGGGTAGAAAATGAGGAGAAAAGGTTCTGAACGAATAACTCCCATTCAAATAATGGAACCTTTCCAAAGGGCAGGAATACGGTATGCAGGAAGAACAAAGAGACAATCCTTCCCGGTGCCTGGAGCAGATCGCAGACAAAGCTGCGGTATGGATGAGAAACCACGAGCCAGGTTAAATGTAGTCGAATGTAGTTAAAACTTTCGAATGTAGTTGAATGTAGTTGAATGTAGTGATAATCTAAGAATGTAGTCGAATGTAGTTTTCAAAGGGGAGGAATCACTATGCGCGAAAAGAATCCATTCATGGTCACGTTCAGTCGGCAACCTGTTGAATATATCAGACGCGACGATCAGAGTGAGATAATAAAAAGCACCTTCCTGGGGGATCCTGTAACAGACCAGATATTTATCATTTTGGGTGTGCGTGGATCCGGGAAAACGGTCTTGCTTTATCAAATGGCGGATTATTTTGAAAATAAGAAAAACTGGATTGTGATTCGGTGTACACCAACCGGAGATATTCTGAATTTCATTGCACAAAGCCTTGTACAGGAAAATATTCTGAAAAAATACAATATCTCTTTATCTGTTTCTGCTCCGGGGATTGCACAGCTCAATTTCCAGCAGAATACAAGCAATGATAAACTGATCATAAAGCAGGTATTGCGTGAACTAGCGGGAAAAGGTAAGCGAATTCTCATTACAATTGATGAAATCACCAATACCCCGCAGATGCAGGACTTTGCAAGCCTGTTCCAGGCACTAATCGGGGAGAAAATGCCAGTCTATTTTCTTGGAACAGGACTATATGAAAATATTATGGACTTCCAGAATGTACACAATCTGACATTTCTTTACAGAGCCCCCAAAATCACTCTTGCTCCGCTGGATGCGGCAGCTATTGCAAGAACGTATAAGAAAACACTCCATGTATCTGCAGGCAGAAGCGCTCAGATGGCCAAGCTTACCCTCGGATATTCTTTTGCGTTTCAGGCTCTTGGATTTCTTTACTGGAATGCCGGAGAAGTTAAAAGTCTTGAGGATTTAATGCCTGATTTTGACATGATGTTGGCAGAATCGGTGTACGGGAAACTTTGGGGCGATATGTCAGATATGGATCGTCAGCTTTGCCAACAGATCGCGGTATCTGAAAGCCACACAGTGAAAGACATAAGAGGAGAAACAGATTCAAATCGCTTCAATCAGCGCAGAATTCGCCTGAAGAAGCAAGGGGTAATCAACACGGACCGAAGGGGGCATATTACCTTTGCATTGCCAAGATTTAAAGAATTCATCGTCAATATCGCATTCTTATATGAAGGCTGAAAATGTAAGTTGGGATAACATGAGATGCCAGACTGGCATTTCAAGTTCATCCAGCATGCATCAGATTTGAATTGTGAACGCGCGTGTTCACAGTTCCGTGCCTTTGACAACAAATTCTGCAGGATTTCCTCACGTGACCGCACGGGAGAAGTTCTGCATCGGATCAAATGCGACACATGAAAAGGAGTGGAAGACCATAAATCAGAAGGAAAGAGTCACCTATCTCATTCATTACCTGCAAAAGGAGATGCCGGAGTATGAAAGCTACGGTGTGCCGGAGGATGAGAAAGAGGCTTTTGATCTCTTCCGCGCTCTCTGCAACGTCCGCATGCCGGGACCGGCGTCTGAAGAATTTCTGAAGGTTCAGGATGAATATCTGCAGGAGGAGACGCAAAAGAAGGGAATCACGGACATACAGGATCTGGAGCCGGTATCCTCTGATGCGAGACTCGTCCTCTGGCAGGGGGACATCTCGACTCTAAAGTGCGATGCAATCGTCAATGCGGCCAACAGCCAGATGCTCGGGTGCTTCCGCCCGCTCCACGGCTGTATTGACAATGGTATTCACACCTTCGCGGGAGTTCAGCTTCGGGAGGAATGCTATCGGAAGATGACGGAACTTCGGGCCAGATATGGAAGCAGCTATGAACAGCCGACAGCCGTGCCGATGATGACCAAGGCTTATAATCTTCCGGCAAAGTATTGATCCATGTGGTCGGACCCATTGTCTCTCCCTATCTCACACAGACACATAAGGACCAGCTGGCCGAGTGCTACCGGGCCAGTCTGGACCTGGCTGCTGAGAATGGCTGCGAGAATATCGCCTTCTGCTGCATCTCGACCGGAGTCTTCATGTTCCCGCAGGAGAAGGCTGCCAGGATTGCAGTTGCTACTGTAAAGCAGTGGCTGAGCGATCATCCGGACAGCTGCATGAAGAAAGTGATCTTCAATGTCTTCAAGGACAGTGATCTGGAGATTTACCGGAAACTGCTGGAATCGGCGTCTTCAGGGCGCTGAATATAGCTGAATATAATAGAACAGAAACAGGACCTGCAACGAATGGCATGTAATTATTGCATGTCTTTCGCGGCAGGCCCTTTTTTGCAATAAAAAGACAGCTTCAAAGAATAAGGGAAAAGAGAATCAGATATCCAGATGCTAAGATAGGATCATCAAGAGGAACAACAAAAGCCGTAAGAAGGAGGGTATGTGATGTATCACTACAATAAAAAGGGCTTAAAACGCGGCATTGCTGCCATGCAAAATTCATCAACATGAATGACAATTTCGAAGAGACCACCATGCCTTATCCGGAGATTATCCGTGTCCTTCGGGACAATCACTGGGACGGCTATCTCCTGAGCGAGTATGAAGGTCCGGATAAATACGATGAGGGCTATGAAGTTGGTCAGACACTTCGGAAACCACGATCTGAAGTACGGATTTTCCTTTGAGTCTTCCTATATGCCTCCCATGATGGAATCGGATGAGGCACTGAATCCGGATGTGGAAAGCCCGATCTTCATGCCCGAATTCGGTCATCATGTTAATGAGAGACGTCTTCTGATCGTCTGATTGATGGCAGAAATATAGACCAAAATATAGATCAAAATATAGACCAAAATTGAGGGCCGGTGCCCGACGGAAAAGTCGGATGCCGGCCCTTTTTTCTGTGATTCATCAGATACTTTCCAATCCCTTTCCCTCAGAATGTCGATATGTGATTTGATTTTGCTTGGTAAATGTGAGTAAAAATTTTCACAAAATATAAATTAGATAATAAACTAGTATAAAAATGATACAAATATGCAAATGTTTATAAAGGACAATAAATAAAGATAAAAGATTAAGAAAAGCCTGCAGAAAAACCTTCTTCTGACTGGAATCAGAAGAAAAGATCTTCTGCAGGCTGATTCAAAAGAGATCCAGCATGGAATCGAGATAGATTTCCTCCCGGACCTTGAGCTGGTATTCGGGCTTTGTCATGTAGTAAAGGATGAATTCGAGAAGAATAGCGCTGCCAAGACTGCGTCCTTCGATTTTGAAATTTGAAAAGCCTAGAGGAAGATAGGTCTTTTGGATCTGATCGATTCCAATGAAAGCCGGACTCTCCATGGCAAGAGAGAAGCGGTAGCCATATTTCCCGGTAGGGGAGGCGCAGCGGAAATCTTCGGCGGCAAGACCCAGGTTTTTCCGGCTCACGTTCTCGTAGCATTGCTTTCGGTCCTTGCAGCCGATGGAGCAGCATTCATTGCAGAGAAATTCGACCTTGTCCTTCTCTTTCTGCGTCAGATGCTCCAGCTTGGATAAGGCATGATTGAGTCTGAAATCGATGACCGCATAAGAAAAGTCCGGCCGATCCACTTCCCTTTTAAAATCATCAAAACGTGTCAGAACCTTGGTTGTCGAGGAGACGAAATAGAAGTTCGGATAATTCTTTTGAAGAAAGTCCATCAGCAGATCGGAATAGATAATAATTCCGCTTTGTACCTTCGAATTTTCAAAGATAGAACAGAGCCTCTGACAGTTCCTGTCCGTCAGGTCTTTCTCTGTCAGAAGAGAATTCGAGAAGGTCAGCCTGGGCGAGATTCCATACTCATTCATAAGAGAAATAACATCCTCTGCCCGGTCCTCTCCGAAGCCGGCTCTGCCGCCTCCCCAGAGACAGTCGGCAGGAGCACCGTAAATGGATTCGATCCTGCACCAGTCGTAGAAATATTCAGGATGTTCCCGATAGAGGGGCAGAAAAGCTTTATAAAATTCATAGAATTCAAAGAGGCCGGGGAGATGGTAGTGGGCAATCATTTTATATCCTCATATGGATTGCATAGTGATTTCGTTTTCAGAGTACTATTTTCTTCCATTTGCTTTGAGTGGAATTCTTCCAGCTCAGAACAAAGCGCAGGGCGTCTGCCTGGTCTGTCGATCACACCTGTCGGATGATATTCCAGAAGATAACATCATGAGGCGAGAGATAGGATGTGAGGCGCAGCTTTCCGTCAGACCTTAGATAGACGGTGCGGTATTCCGGCAGGGAGAGCTCCTGATTTGCGGTGGAATGGCCGCTCATGTCTCTGGCCTTCTCCAGAAATTCGGACAGGGGCAGATTGCTGTGGCGGAACTCGCCCTCGAGAACATCATAGGGACATCCGTTTCTCCAGTTAATACGGGCTCTCTGTACCTTGTAGATTCCAGGCTCAAGGTCAGAGAGCTCAATCTGCATATTGAGGGAAGGACTCTTCCGGAAGATCTCATAAATGCCGTTCTCTGAGGAAGCGTCCGCCAGCTCTGCCGCATTCTGGGACAGAAAATGCTGGTAGTGATAGCTGAGGACCTGATAATGGCCGGGGCCCTTTCTGCAGGCCAGATAGTTTTTACCGGATGCATAGAGTTCTTCCCCCAGATCTTTGATCAGGAAATAGGCGTAATAGGCCGCCGTCGGACGGAAGTCTGCAGTCAGGAGCCCCTGGCCGAGAATATAGGGCGAAGCGGAACCGAAGCTTGGCAGATACTTCTTCATATCGGAAAAAAGCCAGTAGCCGGACAGATCGCACCAGGGCGTGATCTCCTTCAGGGTCTTCAGAAGGAAGACAGCCTGAAAGCGGGAATAGGCGATGGGAAGTTCCGGATAATAGACGGAGGTCCATTCGGTGATATAAAAAGGGGTGTCATGGTAGTGCCCTTTTGCACATTCATGGAGCCTGCGTGCACTTCGCACCGGATAATCGGGATCGGGTGAAATTCTGCACCGAGAGGGCTTTTTATTTTCATCTTCTGTGAAGTAATCGTAGCTGGTCAGATAAGCGGAGATAAAACCGGGGGTTATATTTTTTTTCTGCATGACAGAGAGAATCTCATCAAGACTCTGGGGTGTCAGGCAGTGAAGATAGCCGGGGCCGCCGACGGCAGCACCCGGTATATATTTCTGAATAAGCTTCTGCACCCGAAGGAAATCATCCGCATAGCGCTGTGCAGAGTCTGACGGTGTCATCCACATCTCAAAACGCCACTTACGGAGCCAGTTCTGGGGCCACATGGATGAAATATGAGCCAGAAAGATCTCAAGCAGGTGAAACCAGCGCTCGCTTCGCTGGATAAAATTGGGACGGAAATTTTCCTTATCCTGAAGCATGAAATTAAACTGGTGGCGGGTCAGCTCTATAAAAGGGATCATGTTCCGGTCATGCAAAAAGTAGAGACTGGTGTCGAGATTCTGAAAATTCACGCTGTAATCCGGCAGCATGGCCGGGAGAAAGGAGGTCGACACCATGCCCATGATCCGGACATAGGTAAAGGAAAAATCCCGGAAAATTTCGGACAGCCTCTGCCGGAAGTCCTGGGACTGGAGATTGAGGATAGATCCGATATTGAGTATCCGGTCCTTTCTTTTGAACTGTTCCCCGGGATCTGAAGTATGGATGGAAATGGATTCGCTGATACTGTCCCCGGAATCCTTATAGGAGCTCTGCGAAGCAGAATTCTCTGAGAGATGGGGGAATTTCTGCTCCTTTATATAGGCGGAACGAAACTCAGACGGAGTGATTCCGTATTTTCTTGTAAAATTTTTTCGGTAGGCGGAAAAAGAGGAAAATCCGTTAACAATGGCAATCTCGCTTATGGACATGTGAGAGCTTCGAAGATCCCGGAGAGAATAGAAGAGTCTCTGATCATTCAGATAATTCTTGAAGGTCGTATGAAAATTCTCCCGAAAAAAGGCAGACAGATACTGGGGCGTAAGGTAAAATTCCCTGGCAAGGTCGGGAAGGGTCAGGGGCTCGGTATAATGCTTGTCAATATAGTCGGCAATGGCCCGGACCCGGTTCATATATTTGCTTTCGGCCGCTTCCGGTGCCCGGGAATCGCCGAGCAGCCGCTGGAGTTCGCCGAGAATCAAATAGCAGCTGCCCAGGAGGGTATAGGAGAGACCGTCATCCTTCTTGGCATAGAGATCCGCAGTCAGAGAAAGCTGCTTCTTCAGCGGGAGATAGTCCTGATCAGGGTGGAGGGTGGAATCGCAGGCGGTAAAGAGCGTCATGTTCAGATGGTCCTCGAGAAAGGACGGGGTCAGGCCGAGCAGCATGATTTCCGCTTCTTCCTTTGCGCGAAGATCGGCCGGCCGGTCGGGCCCGAGGAGCAGGAGATCATTCTTCCGATAGGTGTAGAACTCATTCCCGCGGTCAATGTCCACAGATCCATGGGTCACGTAGAGAAAGGTGTAAAAGGGAAACCGTATCGTGCTGCCTGATCTGACCGGGAGATAGTGGAGAAGTTCAATGGGAATTTCGATATTAGTGTTCACGTTCTTCGCCCTTTCTTTGCTCCGAATCCGCCTCTGTCCGTTCCTGGATCAGAGTGCAGCTTACAAGTCTTACTTCATTATCATTCAGCTGGGTATCAAGATTAAAGATTCCGTCATCCTCTACGGAAAAACTGGTCGACCGTACATATAATCTGGCGGCGGAAACAACGGATTCCAGATCCGGCGTATGTAGGAGATAAATATAGGACAGATCCTTCCAGGTGCTGAGCAGGTTGGAATGACTGCTGCTGATGATGGATTCCTGGAGAATATAGGTCCCCGGCAGAATCCCCTTCAGACGGACATGAAAGCGGTCGCTTCCGCTCCCGTCAAAAACCCGGTCCGGGTCCTTCAGATCTTCCTTTGTGACATTGGACCTTAGGGCTTCCTTTCCCGGATGGCTGTAGCGGACCAGAAGAATCTGAAATTTTCCCGGATAGTCAGCGGTGATCAGGTACTGGCTGCTGCTTTTGATATAATACTGGCCCAGCTGATTTAAGAGCATCAGGGCATAGTAAGAGGGCTTGGGCAGATTGGCATCGGACAGAAGCCCCCATCCGCCGAAGAGGAAGTCGCTGGTGTCATTGTAGCGGAGCGATGTATCCGAGAAGAGATAGTAGCCGAAGGAAGATACACCCTTATGAATCAGATCCAGGACATTTCTGCAGATCCAGGAAGCCTGATAGCAGGAGTCGTTGAGGAAGGTCCGCGAGGACAGATTGGAATTGGTCTCCGTAATCCAGATCTCGGCGTCCCGGTTTTCCTCCTCCAGGGTCTTCTCGAAGAGATCGACGCGTTTCTTCAGAAGCTGAACATCTTTGGAAAGTACCCGCTTTTCTCCGTTGGCATCGACCAGGGGATAGAGATAGATGGTATAAAAATCCGGCTGGAAGGAGGATGAAGCCAGGCGGTGGATCTTTTTTCTGCTCTGGTTTTGGTCTCCCCAGCCGTTGAAGCCGGGGCCTCCGATTCTTGCACCGCGGGAATAGGTGCGGATGATTTTAACGATCTTCCGGAACCTGGAGGCAAACTGCGAAAAGGTAAAATCGGTATCCATTTCAGCTTCCGTATAGGGATAGCTGACCTCAAAATACCACTGATCGAAGGTCTCCGGTCCATAGTGATTGATGCAGGCCCTGATAAAAGAGGGCAGAATCTCTTCCAGGCGCTTGTAATAGGCTTCCGCTGATTCGAAATCTTCCGTTGAAATGCTTAAGCTGCTGGTCTGCTGGATTTTAAGGCTCTTGTTGCCAAGTTCCAGGAAAGGAATGATGCCGTTATCCATCAGCTGATCCAGGAGAGCAAAAACCAGAGAGAAGTCCAGGATTTCCTTTCCACCGGACTGGTAGGAGGTCACAAGATCCAGGATCCGGCAGATTCTTCCGTAAGAGAAGCCGATCTGGCTTCGAAGAAGAGACAGGGGCCTTGAAAGCTCGACCTTCTGAAGTTCTGCGGCATAGCCGAGGTTGATAAGCTTCTTCCAGAAGGTTTGGATGTGCTGCCTGGGGTCAATCTGGGCATTGATATAGACACCCTTTGGATTCATGAAGGTATCGGTCGGACTGGTCTTTACCACATTGGAGGAGTGAAGACGTCCGGCGCTTCCGGGCAGGGACTGGTGGGTCAGGCGGTCTCCTGCGGTAAAGGAAAAAATGCTGGACTGGCCGTCCAGCCTCCCTTCGATTTCCTCGTCGGAAAGAAAGGTATAGTTCTGATAATTCTTCTTCTGATTTTCCCGGATCTCGGACAGAATCTGCCGGAAGGTTTTCCCGCAGGCCTCCTTCAGAAGGCGGCCCAGATACTGGGGCGTGATGGAAAAATCCTGGGCGGTTCCGGCCTGGCTGATGCCGCGGTTATAATTGGTCAGCATAAAGGTATAGATGGCCCGATAGAGAGAATAGCGGCGGTCGGACAGGGGAATCTGAGGCTTTGGCAGGGGATCGGAGGCCGGCAGGTGGTCCGAAAGTCCCTGGAGAATATTCAAAAGAAAACCGGCCTTTTCGAGCGGTCGGTGAAGAAGCTCGCTTCCGTTTTCCTTACATAAGGGAAGAATGTTTCCGCCGATCGCATCGCAGTCCTTTCTGTCATCGATGGCGCAGACTCCTTCCAGAAGAGGCAGGCAGTCCCGCATATCGATCAGAAGGTCCGTCCGGAGTAGGAGAAAGACCGCCTTGCAGTCCATGGGAGCCTCGAAATGGACTTCATTTCGGCTGAACCAGGAGAGGATTCTCTGACCGGAATAGCGCTTTCCGTCGATCTCGGCAGTAAGCCCATCATCCATTGCATAGAGTATATTGAAGCAGTCTGATTTCCAGCTGAGACTGCCGTACAGTTCACGAACCTCGGCCGTAACCAGGAGCTGTTCCGAAACAGAATTAAAGTCCATAGCGATCCTTTTCCATAGAAATATTTCTTTTGACACTGTGATCATATCATAAAAAGCAGATGCGGGACTGTCAAGGCTGATGTTTCATGATTTTTACCTATTATGAACTTCACAACTGTGAAGAAAAGTGAAAATATCAAATTCAGAGAAATATTGTCCTCCAGAATAATAAAAAATGACGCATTTGAAAGGCGAATCATTGATAGGATTGCATCATAAAAGAAAGGGAGCAGCTGCCCGTTGTAAACACGTCAAATTGTTTGGAGGGAATAATGAAAGTATTAGGTATTTCGTTCGGAAGAAGAAATCAGCGCTGTGACATTCTGGTGAAGAATGCGCTTTTTGCAGCTCACAAGGCCGGAGCAGAGGTTGAGTTCTATAACACCGTAACCAAGAAGATTACCCATTGCCATGCCTGTGACTACTGTTCTCGTCAGAGAGATGCGGGCGAAGTTGAAATCGGCTGCGCATTCAAGGACGACTATCAGGAGCTTGCAGAAAAGGTTTACGACGCAGACGGCATCATCATCGCCGCTCCCGTATATGCAGTCGGTATTGTCGGACAGTTCAAGAACTTCCTGGACCGGATCATGCCGGCTCATGACCGTGCCGCTCTTCTGGAAGAAAACAAGAAGAGAGAAAAGGCAGGAAAGCCGCTTCTGGATCCGAGATACTTCAAGGACCGCTACACAGGCTACATCTCTGTCGGCGGTGCACAGACCCATCACTGGGTTTCTATGGGACTTCCCATGCTTCATCTCTTTGATTTCTCCATGTGTATGAAGTGCGTAGGACATGTCGATGCCTATGATCAGGGCAGAACCGGAAGCCCGCTTCTGGATGAGGATCTCTTAAAGCAGTGCCAGGATCTGGGAACTGCAGTAGCAGAATCTCTTGGCAAGCCTTACGACGAGGTTGATACCTGGATCGGACCCAAGGGCGTATGTCCGGTATGCCATAACGAGCTTGTCAGCATCACCGGCTCCACCACAGTAGAATGCCCCATCTGTGGCATCGCCGGAAAGCTCTCTGTCGAGGGAGACGAGGTTCATGTGGACTTCTCCGAGAAAGAGATCAAGCGCGCACGGAATACTCTTCCCGGAATCTATGAGCACTATAACGAGATTCAGAACATGATCACGGTCTGCGTACCCAAGCTTACAGCTCATCATGATGAACTCGAGGAAAAGATGAAACTCTACAAGATGCCTTTCGAAGAAGCTTTAAAGGAGATTTAATCATGGGTGAGACAAAATTAAATAAATACGGTATGGAGCCCTTAAAGCCCATTAATTATTTCGTATATGGACTGGGTAACTTCGGATCCCAGCTCTCCTGGACCATGGTCAGTACTTATCTGTCCGTCTTCTATACGGATGTCTTCGGCCTGGGGACCGGAGCAGTTGCACTTCTGATGCTGATTGCCAAGATCTGGGATGGTGTGAATGACCCCATGATGGGAACCATTATGGAAAGAACCCATACCAAGTTCGGCCGTTTCCGCCCGTATATCTTTGTCGGTGCCTTTTTCCTGGTCATCTTTACTGTACTGACCTTCACGGTACCTGGCTTTGGCAGTACAGGAAAGCTGATCTGGGCTTACATCACCTATATCGGCCTGGGTATGTCCTATACCATGACCAATGTTCCTTATCTGGCCCTTCCGGTGGTTATGACAAAGGATCCGAAAGAGATCAACCGCCTGAATGCAGCTCAGATGATGGGTATGACCATTGGTCAGATCGTTCTGAATCTTACGGTTCTGAAACTGGTTCTTCTGATCGGACATGGCAATCAGGCTGCAGGTTATCGCGGAACAGCATCTCTTCTTGCAATCATTGCCCTGCCGATTTTCCTTTCCGTTGCAATCCTGTCGAAGGAAAGAATCAAAACCGAGAAGAAGTATCAGGGATCTATCAGCGAAGGCCTGAAAAATGTCTTTACCAATAAGAATCTGATGATGGCGATTCTCTATACCTTCTTCAACATGTTCGGTATGATGGGCCGTATCACCGTCTGTGTATACTTCTACCTCTATGTGGTACAGGATATGCGTTTCATCACCATCTTCATGATGATGCAGATGCTGGTCGGAACTCTGGTTATGCCGCTGGCCCCCAAACTTTGCGACAAATACGGAAAGAAGAAGGTTGCTATTGCATCCATGCTGATTCAGGGAGGAGCTCTGATTATTCTCTTCTTCGGTCCGGTACACAGCGTTGTCTTTAACTTCATTATGCTGGTGGTTTATGGATTCGGTTATATCGCAGGCCCTTGCGGATCCGGCATGATGGCGGATGCGATTGATGATTATGATCTGAAGAAGGGCGTTCGTAACGATGGCATGGCTTATTCCTTCAGTGGAACAGGCACCAAGATTGCAACAGCAATCGCCAATGCACTCTTCCTTGTGATCATGGGTGCCTTTGGATATAAGGGAGGCGTTAAGATGACTCCGCATATTCAGATGGGTATCAATATTGCATCGAACCTGGTTCCCGGAATTATCTTCCTGGTAGGTATTATTCCGATTGCACTCTATGATCTGGATAAGCCCGGATACATGGAAGATGTCAGAGAGAAACTTGTGGCTAGAAATAAGGCCAGAGAGGCAGAAGCAGCTGAGGAGAAGGCAGAGTAAGACCCCGGACCTGACAGTCTCGGCAGGTTTTCGAATCTTCAATCTATAAGTGGTTAAATATAGACCATTTTTAATCGTGGTCTACATTTCAGGCGGCGGAGCCTTCTGGCTTCGCCGCCTGTTTTATGTCCGGATCAAAAGATTCACTTTCGGGCCGATTTTATGAATCTAATTAAAAAGACAGACCCGGAAATCGGAAAAACTGAACGTCGTTTGATGGATGAGATGAAGAAAGGGCCGATATTTCCGGGGGTATTTTCATATACTTAGTCTGCAAGCTGAAAGAAAGAGAAAAAGGTTCAGAAATCCCGGAATAAGGAAACCTGAATAGCTGATCGAAGAAAAGCAGCTTTCGGCCTTAAAGCCGGAAATTGAAAAGGAAACCGTTAAAAGGAAAACAGTTAAAAGGTAAATAAGGAGGTAATCAAAATGGCAGGAAGGCCTGTATTTGACCCGAACGGGTTCAAAAATGTAGAGAAGGACGGACAGACGACCGGATTCGAGTTCGCCTGCAAGCTCCAGTATTACAGAGGAATCACTCTTTCCATCATCCGTGAGATGAAGGTTACGATCGATGGCGAGGAGATGCCCAGAGAAAATGTCTTCATCACAGTTAATCACGAGACCTTCTCTCTGGAAGAGTGCAGAACCGTCATCAGCTCCAACTACCGCTGGGAGTTCGGCGAGTATGCAGGAATCTATGTTAAGAAGGAAGGCGGCCTCTCCAAGGGAAAGCATCACATCAGCCTTCTTCAGCACATCGCACCCAGCTACATGCCGTTCCCGCTTATGAAAAACTGTGAAGCGGATTTTGAAATCTGAAGGGAGAAATAAAGATGAGCAGCATTAAGAGAAGTGTTTCATTATACAGCCTTCAGGATTCCTACTATATGGGAGACCTGGATCTGGAAGGATGCCTGAGAGAGGTTTCCAAGACCGGCGCGACCGGCGTTGAACTTCTGGCAGAGGAAATGATCAAGCGTTTCCCGGATCCTATTTATACCGAAGAATTCCAGGAACAGTGGAAAGGCTGGCTGAAAAAGTACAAGCTGACCCCGACCTGCTATGATGCCTTCCTTGAGAACCGTATTTTTGATAACCGGACCTTAAGTCTGGGCGAGCAGATCGACATGATGAAGCGGGATCTGAAGTGTGCTTCCATTCTCGGCTTTTCCTGCATCCGTACCCTGGTTTCGACTCCGATCGAAGTTATTGAGGGTTCTCTGGAATATGCCGAATCCGTTGGTGTAAAGATCGGCCTTGAGGTTCATGCTCCTTTCTCCCTGAATTCCACCTGGGCACAGGGCTATATGGATAAGCTGGACAAGCCGGGCAGCAAGTACAAGTACTTCTGCTGGATCCCCGATATGGGAATCTTTTGTAAGAGGATCCCGGATGTCCTCCGTGAGCGCTGCAGAAAGCATGGCGCGACGGAAGCCGGTATCGTGCTGGTAGATGAGGCTTATGCAAACCGGGTAGATCATGGATTTACCAAGATCGAATATTCTCAGGATCTCGGCGCAGCCAACATGGCCTATCGGAACGCCAACGGTGAGGCAGACCTGAAGAAGAAGCTTGAAGAGATGGGCGGCACTCCCGGAGATTTCGAGTATCTGGGTAACAGCTATACCTATTCCTGGAGCGATCCTCAGGATTTGATCGACAATATCGACCGGATCTGCCATATCCATGCGAAGTGCTACAACACGACAGAGGATTACGTAGAGACCGCAGTCGCAATTCCGGAAGTTGTTGCAGCCTTAAAGAAGGCCGGCTATGACGGATATCTCAGCACAGAGTATGAAGGCGGAGAGCATCTGCGTGATTTCCAGCTGGTACCGGATATCGAGCAGGTAAGACGTCATCAGGAAGCTCTGAGAAGAGCCATCGAGGGCTGATGATCTGAGAGAATTCCGGAATCCGCAAACGGAAAGAAAAGCAGGACGGAAAATAAACTGCTTTGTGAAAGAGATTTTTGAGAGGATTTCTGTTGATTGTAGGAGGAAAAACAAATGGCAGATTTTGAGACACAGATCGTAGTAGTAGCCGGCGGTCCTGCAGGACTTTCCGCAGCAGTACAGGCTGCAGAGGACGGCGCAGAGGTCATCCTTGTAGAGAAGAATGCCGCTGTCGGCGGCGCAGCCAACATGGGCATGGGCCCTCTGGGCATCGGCACCAAGTACCAGAAGAGACAGATGTATGACATCTCCGTTGAGAAGGCCTTCCGTATGTTCATGGAATACACCCACTACAATGTAGATGCCCGTCTGGTCAAGAGATATTTCGAGCAATCCGCCGAGACCATCGAGTGGCTGGAGGACATGGGCGTAGAGTTCGAAGGCGCTTACAAGTACTTCACCAAGTCCGAGCCGACCTGGCATATCGTTAAGACCGATCATGGCATCGGACCCCGTGCCGCTTCCTTCATGAACAAGGCTCTCTATGCAAGAGCTCAGGAACTGGGCGTCAAGTTCATGCTGGAGACTCCGGCAAAGCATCTTCTCAAGGATTCCAACGGTAAGATCTGCGGCGTAGAGTGCGAGGATAAGGATGGTAAGAAGATCACCATCGCCTGCAAGGCAGTCATTCTTGCAACCGGAGGCGGCGGAGCCAACCCGGAATTCATCAAGGAAGAGACCGGCTATACCTGGGGCAAGGATATGTTCAACTTCGCAGTACCCGGAAATGTCGGCGACGGAATCAAGATGGCCTGGGAAGCAGGCGTTGACCATATGCAGGTAAGAATCGAGCAGGCTGCCGGCTTTACCGGAATCGAAGACCTCTCTGCAAGTGTTTCCAATGTCATGTCTCAGCCCAACCTCCTGGTCAACAAGTTCGGCAAGCGTGTCATGGACGAAGAGCAGATGCAGAATACCACCTTCCTGTCCAACGTTGCTTCTCACCAGAAGGATCGTGTCGTATTCTCCATCATCGACAGCTCCATTGCCAAGTATTACATGAGAAACGGTGTGGACGAGATCAACATGGTTCGTCCGGATCCGGATGTCTCCGATTTCGCTGATGCAGTCAAGAAGGCAAAGGAAAACGGAAATACAGGCCTCTATATCGCAGACTCCATCGAAGAGCTGGCAGAGATGGCCGGCATCGACGAAGAGAACCTGGTTGAAACCGTAGATGATTACAATGACTACTGTGATTCCGTAGATGAAGAGTTCTTCAAGGTTAAGAAATATCTTCGTCCTCTGATCAAGGCTCCTTACTATGCTGCTGAAATTCATCCGGGCGGATACGGTACTGTTGGCGGCATCCGGATTAATGAGAACTGCGAAGCCTGCGACAAGGACTTCGAGCCGGTTCCCGGTCTCTATGCAGCCGGTGCAGATGCCTGCAACATCTATGATGATTCCTATATGTTCCTCCTTCCCGGAAACTCCATGGGATTTGCAGTTAATACCGGAAGAATCGCCGGCATGGAAGCCTGCGAATACGTAAACGACGAAGACTGATACGGGGGACATGAAGTTGAATTTATCGAAAAGAGTTGCAATCAGCGTCTTCATGGTCGCATTTGCATTTGGTTTGAATATAACAGGAATCATGCCGGTACTCAGCATGGTCAATGAGAAATACGCAGATGTCGGCCTTGGCATGATACAGCTTCTACAGACCCTGCCCTATCTTCTTCTCATGGTCGGCTCCCTCTGCGTAGGCTTTCTGGCAGCAAAATTCGATAAGAAGATCCTGATTCTCCTCGGACTGGCTCTGATCGGACTGTGCGGTGTCGCACCTTTCTTCTTCGATCAGTTCCTGGTACTTCTGATTTCAAGAATCCTGATCGGCTTCGGCTTTGGTGTGGTCAGCCCTTTGAACACGGCAGTCATTGCCGAGTTCATTGAGCCGGACCGCCGGAGCGGCTACCTGGGTCTCCATGTCGTAGGCATGGGCGTCGGCGGAATGGTCGGAAATCTCCTGGGCGGTATGCTGGCAAAGGCAGGACTGAATTACTTTTACCTGGTGTATGTGATTCCCTTCATTTCCATGATCTTCGTCGCCCTGGTTCTTCCAGCATCGAAGCCCAAGGCAGCGGTACCTTCTACGGATGGAAAGACAAAGGCTAAGATCCATATTACATCTATGGTCTACATTTTGTCCTTCATGTCCTTCCTCCACACCCTCTTCATCAATGCCTACAATACAAACATCAGTCTCTACCTGACCCAGTCCGTGACAAAGGATCCCGGTGCATCCGGAATCGTAACGGCGGTCAATGCGGTCTTTGCTCTGATCGTCGGCGCGTCCTTTGCAAAGATCTCCGGTGCCCTGAAGGATAAGACCCTGCCGGTTGCTGTCTTCTCGGCAGCCCTTGGCTACGGCGCCCTCTTTGTTATCCCCGGCATGGCAGGCGTTCTGATCTGCAGCGCCCTCTGCGGCGTGTCCTTAAGTGCCTTCATGGCAATGAGCTCCTTCCTCATCAGTATTTCGGTGGAGCCGGATGCGGTCGCTATGGCCAGCAGTATCTTTTCCGTCATCGGCGGTATCGGCGGCCTTCTGGCACCGGTCATCACCGGAGCCATCGCAGGTGCGGCAGGCGGCAATACGCCGGCCCATCAGTTTGCCATCGCCGGAATCGGCATGGCTCTGCTTGGAATTTTTACAGTCATTGTTATCGTAAGGAGCAGAAAGAATCAGGCTGCCTGAGTAGCAGAATGAATTCTTTCATGAAATGTAGAGCGGATCGGATTTCGCTTTCTCTCTATGAAATATAGAGCGGATCGAAGGCATCCGCGAATATGAACTCTGGTAAATGGAGGAAAAACATGGTTTCAATTACAATTGACGGAACCACGCTGCGTGTTCTCGAAGGAAAAAATGTCCTGGAGTGCGCTCTGGACAATGATATTTATATTCCTCATCTCTGTCATCACAAGGATCTGACACCGCTCGGCTCCTGCAGAATGTGTATCGTGGAAGTGGATGGAGAGGAAAATCCCGTACCTTCCTGCACACTGAAGGCGAAAGAGGGACTGGTCATCCATACCAATACAGAAAAGGTTCAGGATCTCCGCCGTCTGGCTCTGGAGCTTCTTCTGACCGGACATCCGGAAGACTGCTCT
The DNA here is from genome assembly GCA_029338875.1 of Lachnospiraceae bacterium. Lineage (GTDB taxonomy): Bacteria > Bacillota > Clostridia > Lachnospirales > Lachnospiraceae > Lachnocurva. Next base: position 32,776 of record JAQYBF010000105.1, on the reverse strand, counting down.
ACCTGTCCTGAGTATGGCCACTGTGAGCTTCAGATGCTGATCCAGTACATCGGTCCTAAGACCGGCCGTCTGAAGATGCGGAATAAGGGCTTTGAAGTTAATACGAAGAATCCTCTGATCGAGCAGGACATGAACCGCTGCATTCTCTGCGGCCGCTGTGTCAGAGCCTGCCATAAGCTTCGCGGCGTCGGCGCCATCGACTATCAGAAGAGAGAGGATCTTGAAGTCTATACCGGTACGGTCAAGAATACGCTTCTGAAGGATGCGGACTGCCGTTTCTGCCAGGCCTGTGTAGAAGTCTGTCCGACCGGAACCCTTCGTGACAAGCTGATGCTGGCTCATCCCGAAAAGAGAAAAGAGGAAGTGGTCGTTCCCTGTCGTACAGCCTGTCCTGCCCATACGGATATTCCGAGATACATTCGTTTTATTAAGGAAGGAAAGTATGATGAGGCAGCAGCTGTCATCCGGGAAAAGCTCTCCTTCCCCAAGACTCTTGGCTATATCTGCACCCATGCCTGCGAGCTCGAGTGCAAGAGAAACTGCCTGAACGAGGCTATGTCCATCCGGAATCTCAAGCGTTATGCTGCAGAGCATGACAGCGGATCCTACTGGAAGGGCAAGGGAAAGCAGCTTCCGGATAGCGGAAAGAAGGTCTGCGTTGTCGGCGCCGGCCCTGCCGGTCTTACCGCAGCCTATTATCTCAGAAAACAGGGCCATGACGTAACGGTCAAGGAAGCCCTTCCCACTGCAGGCGGCATGCTTTCCTATGGAATCCCTTCCTATCGTCTGCCAAGAGAACTGGTTCAGGGAGAGATCCAGGTCTTCAAGGATCAGGGCGTCAAGATCGAGACCAACAGTCCGGTTGACAAGCCGGTGGACCTTCTGAAGGACTATGATGCCGTTCTCCTTGCCATCGGAAATCATCAGGGCGTCCGCCTTCCCATGCCGGGATCGGATCTGCCCGGAGTACTTTTAAATATCGACTTCCTCAGGAAGGCTGCCATGGGTGAAGAGACAGGACTGGGCAAGAGAGTCATCGTTCTCGGCGGCGGAAACGTAGCTTTCGACTGCGCAAGAACCGCAAAGCGTCTGGGAGCAGAAGAGATTCATGTCGCCTGCCTGGAGGCCAGAGACAAGATGACCTCCGATGAGGAGGAAATCACCCAGGCTCAGGAAGAAGGCATTCAGGTTCATCCCGCTCAGACCTTCGAAGCCATCACCGGTGAGGATCATGTGACCGGCGTAGACTTCATGAATGTGGAATCCTTCAGTTTCGATGAGAACCGCCGTGCCATCATCAAGAAGGAAGAGGGATCCGAGCATCACATTGATGCCGATACTGTTATTTTCGCAACCGGCCAGCGCTGCACTCTTTCTCCGGATGCAGGTCTGGAAACCGGCCGAGCCAACAGCGTTGCTGTCAAGGATCTGACCGAAGACAAGTCCACCTCTGTTGAAGGTGTCTTTGCAGCAGGCGACTGTATCTACGGAACCAAGTCCGTCGTCATGGCCATCGAATCCGGAAGAGAAGCCGCTTCTCAGATTGACCGCTACTTAGGTGGCGATGGAGATATCTTCGAAGTTCTCGCACCGGTTGAGACCCCGTCTCAGTGGATTGGCAAGGAGCCCGGCTTCGCTGACAGAAAGCGTGAGGAGCCGGAGATCGATCCTGCCGAAAAGAGACAGGATAACTTCAATCTCTTCGATCATGGCCTCTGTGATGAGGCTGCCTGCAGAGAAGCAGGAAGATGTCTGCAGTGTGATCTCCGCCTTGGCATCTCCAAGCCGAGAGTCTGGGGCGATTATGCCAGGGAGGTGTGATATGAGCGCATTTGATTGGAATAAGGTCGAGGTATCCGGGCTTTCAGATTACGGTCTCTTCTCCGGAAAAATTGCAGACCGTCTGAAGGAAGTAAAGGAAGCTTCTCAAGCGAAAGAAATCTGTCCCCGCGTTCTCTGCGGTCTTAACAATGCGGACCGGGATCATGCATATCTGGATATCTTAAAGCAGGACCCGGCAGCAGTGATCGACGGCATCCTGGCCTGCGCAGAGGCACTTGGCGCAAAGGAAACAGAGCTTTATCTGCCGGAAAATGAAAGCGAACTGGCAGAGAGCCTGAAGGGCAGCCTGGAAGAAAAGGGCATTGCCTTAAAGACCGGCATCATTGATGTCAGAGAGCATGCGGATGACTTCATCATCCATATTGCCGGCGCGGCAGACCTGGCCTCGCTTCTTGGCGGAGAACTGCCCGATGGCAGATTCTTTAAGGCTAATGGCGAAATAAAACGCCTGGATCCGTCCACACCTCTGAAAGAGGTTCTGGATCTCAGTGATGCCAAAGCCATTTGGAATGGCTACACCTATCTGACACTGGAAGAAGCAGAAGAAGTAACCGTTGGCGACTGCCCGACCGGTACCGCACTGCCGGTTAAAAAGACCCAGTGTATTGTAGAGGAAACCAAGAAGGCTCTGCAGGAAGACCGTAAGATCAGCTGCGGAAAGTGTGTCTTCTGCAGAGAGGGTCTGATTCAGCTGGAATATGAGCAGAATGAGATCACCCAGGGCAGAGGCAAAACCGAATTCGAGGACTATGCCGAGGAGATCGGCGCAGCCATGCACAGCCAGACCCTCTGCTCGATCGGACAGAAGTCCGGGGATGCAGCACTGTCTGCTTTTGCAAAGTTCTCGGATGAATATGACCAGCATATCAAGAAGAACAACTGTCCTGCAGGCGTCTGCACCGCTTTCTCCCATATCTATATCGATCCTATGACCTGTACAGGATGCGGAGACTGCCTGGATGTATGTCCGGTCGATGCTATTCTCGGAAAGCCTCGTTATATCCATATGATCGAGGATCTGGACTGCACCAGATGCGGAAAGTGCCTGGATGTCTGTGAAGAGGATGCTATTGTCAGAGCTTCCGGAAAACTTCCCAAGCTTCCTCAGAGACTGGTCAAAGTTGGAAAGTTCAAGAGACACTGATGTCTGCATACTGATCCCTGTGGGAAAAGCAGTCACTTTGTGGCTGGATAGACAGAAGAAATATAAAGCGAATAGAAAACAGTTCAAAGAAGCCAGGGCTCCGAAAGGGACTCCGGCTTTTTGATTTGCTGAAAGATTCAGAAATACGAAAGAAAATGAAACAGGTCCATATGACTTCCGAATTAAATTTAAATATCAGATGAAAAAAAGAATAGGAAAGTGAAACAGCGCACGGATTCCGGAAGTATCCTCTGATACTATGATGTCATCAAGAGAAAAGAAATAAAGCTTTGATTCAGATTTCAAAGAGTTCTTTCCAGGCAGATCTGGAAAGAAAGTCTTTAAAGGAAACAGAGTAGATTTTCAAAGGAAATTACAGGATAAGAAAACAGGAGGAAAAAATGGCAGAGGATATAAGATTTGCGATTATCGGTCATGGTTTCATGGGACACGAGCATGAGAAGATGCTCTCAGACTTCCCCGGCATCAAGCTGGTCGGAATCTCGGATAAGGATCCGGAGCAGTTAAATGATGTGCTTCCGGGCATCAAGCGTTACAAGAGTAATGAAGAACTCCTGGCAGACCCGGATGTTGATGTTGTCATCATCGCAATCAACAATAACCAGCATCATGATGTGATGATCCAGGCAGCCAAGGCCGGAAAGGACATCATCTGTGAGAAGCCGGTCGCTATGAGCGTGGCAGATCTCGATGAGATGACCAGGGCAGCAGAGGAAAACGGAGTCAAGTTCACCGTACATCAGCAGAGACGGTATGATCCGGACTTCCGTACCGCAAAGGCCGTTTTCGATTCCAAGACCCTGGGTGATGTCTATGCCATAAAGAATCAGCTCTACGGCTTTAACGGAAACATGCATGACTGGCATGTCTTCGTCTCCGAGGGCGGCGGCATGCTTTATGACTGGGGTGTACATCTCCTGGACCAGGTGCTTTGGATGTTCCCGGGTGCCAAGTTAAAGAGTGTCTTTGCCGATGTAAGAAATGTCATCAATAAGGAAGTCGATGACTATTTCCAGATCATGCTTCGCTTTGATAACGGTGTCACCGCAACCGTGGAACTCGGAACCTACTACCTCGCCGACAAGGTTCAGGACAAGTGGTTTGAGCGTCACTGGTTTGTCGCAGGAAACAAGGGTACTGCTTATGTAGACGGCTTCTTCCCGGAAGGAAAGATCGTCCGCACGACTCATCTTCTGACCAATGTCTCCGGTCATCGTACCATGACTGCAGCAGGCCCGACCCGTTCCTTCGGACCGGCACCGGAAGGAACCATCGTCACCGAGCCGCTTCCTGAGGTCAATACCAGTCATCGGAATTATTTCGAGAACTATATCAGAGCCTACCATGGCGAGGAAGACTTCCTGGTAAAGATTCCGGAAGTGAGAAGAGTACTCTGCCTCATGGATGCCGTTCGTGAGTCTGCTAAGACAGGCAAGTCTATCGACTTCGAATAAGATCTGAATTTTAACGAGTCAGATATCAGATTCTGGAATTTCAAAGATTTCTGGATTATAAAATTCAAGCATTCAAAAACACAGAAATATAGAAATAGGGAAAACTTAGAAACTTAGAAAAGAAGAAAGGAAGCAAACGAAATGGAGAAGCATCTTCCCGTAGCAGTACAGGTTTACGGACTTCGTGATCTTCTGGAGAACACTTCGGAGAACTTTAAGAATGTAATGACACAGGTCAAGGAAATGGGCTATGACGGTGTCGAGTTGGCAGGCCTCTATGGTCTGGAGCCCGAATACGTAAGAGATACTCTGAAAGAGATCGGCCTTGTTCCCATCAGTGCCCATGTTCCTTTTGCAGATATGATGGACGACCTCGACAAGGTCATCAAGGATTACTCCACCATCGGCGTCAAGTATCTGGTTATGCCTTACATGGCAGAGGAATACCGTCCGGCCAATCCGGAAGGCTTCAAGAAGTTCCTTCCTCTTCTGAACCAGGTCGGAGAGAAGATCCATGCTGCCGGCATGACCTTCCTTTATCACAACCACGACTTCGAGTTCGTAAAGCTCGACAACGGCAAGTGGGGCTACGATGAGATGTTCGATTCCATCCCTCATGACAACTTGATGAGCGAGCTCGATACCTGCTGGTGCGATGTCGCAACCCATGAGCCGGTGGAGTTCATTAAGAAATATACCGGAAGAATCCCGGTTGTTCATTTAAAGGACTACATCAAGAAGGGTGAAGTCAAGAACATGTACAAGCTGATCGGCATCGAGACCGAGGATGACGGAACCGACACCGGATACTTCGGATTCCGTCCGATCGGATTCGGCCAGATGATCTGGGAGCCGATCCTGGATGCCTCCATTGAAGCCGGAGCCAACTGGGTGGTTGTTGAGCAGGATGAGCACTATGAGCTGGATCCCCTGGAAGCAGCCAGCAGAAGCCGGGAATATCTGAAGATTCTTGGATGGTAGGATTTTCTTGTATGTCATTGAGATTTCAGTGGCATGTCAGGAAAGATAACAAACCATTTAAGGGAAACAGGCAATAAAAGTATTTAAGGGATATAGAGATAAATAGATAGAACTTCAACAATAGAAATTCAAAAGAAGAGGAGCAGAACCATGAAAAAAGATCAGGAAATCAGAATCGCCATCATCGGATGTGGAATGATCTCCCATCGTCACATGACCGTTATCAACAACCTGAAAAAGAGAGGCCAGAATCTGACTGTTGTTGCAGCAGCCGAGATCAAGAAGGACCGTCTGGAAGCTTTCGGCGAGCAGTACGGCATCCCCAAGGAAAACCTCTATCAGGACTTCCGTGAAATGTTAAAGAGAGACGACATCGACGAGGTCGAGGTCTGCGTCCACAATAACCTTCACACTTCCGTAGCAACCGCTGTTATGGCCGCAGGATATCCCTGCTACTCAGAGAAGCCCATGGCAGCAAGCTATGCCGATGCCAAGATCCTCTATGATGCCCAGAAGAAGTACGGCCAGAAGCTGGCAATCCAGATCTCTTCCATCTACAATCCGCAGACAAGAATTGCAAAGCGGATGATCGAGAACGGTGAGCTTGGCAAGGTTTACCATGCAAGAACCGTCGGCCACAGAAGACAGGGCCGTCCGGGCTACGACATGCCTTTCTTCTCCCCGGATTTCATCAACCCTCAGGTTGGTGTTCATGGTCCTCTTTTCGACCTTGGTATTTATCATCTGGCTCAGATGCTCTATGTTCTGGGCATGCCGGAACTGGAGTCTGTATACGGTACAACCACCTGTGATTACTGGACTGATCCTGCCATTGACAAGATCACAAACCGTACCGCACCGGTCGAGGATTTAAGCGTCGGCCTTGCAAGATTCAAGGGCGGCCTGTCCATGGATATCTATGAAGACTGGGCCATCCACATGGATGAGATCGGACCGAGCTTTATCGCAGGTTCTCTTGGCGGACTGAAGTTCACCGATGTAGACCAGACCGGCGGCCCCATGGCTGTACCGGAAGGCGGAAACATCGTCGGCGGCGGAAACCTTCAGAAGCCGAGACTGGAATGGTTCGGCGTCAACAAGGAGGGCGAGCTCTTCGACAGCAAGTTAGACTGCGCCATCGGCGACATCACCGGCCAGCAGGAACTCATGCTTCATCCTGAGATGGAGATGTACAATGACAACCAGCTGCAGTGGTACTCCTACCTCCGCGGAGATCTTACCGATGAGACCCGAATCGACTCCCCTTATATCGCTATGCAGACCGCATTCCTTTCCGAAGGCGTCATGATGTCCGGAAACCTGGGAAGAAGCGTAACCGCAGATGAAATCAAGGCCAATGCCAAGTCCATCGCTCTTCGTGAGCAGGAGACTCCGTTCGGAACCATCAAATATGATTTCGACGACTACAAGGCTGACTGATTCGTCGGATTGAATTAATGCCGGCGGACTCGCCGGCGGAATGCATTTGCTGGGCTTTATCAGCTCAGTCAAAGCATTTATAATATGCCATACCATAGACCGGAGGTTCCAGATTGGAACCCCTGGTCTTTTTTGGAAGAGGAAGAGTTATTTTCATGACGATCGAATGATTCTGAAGGATCCGCAGGGCATATGTCCGCCATGGTCTATATTTCTACATAAGCCTTGTTGGAGCTTTGAAAAAAGCGGATAATGAGAAAAACTGATTTAAATGAGGGAATCCATGAAGAACAAAATCGTATTTTCACATGACAAGGTCTTTATCAGGAACTTTTTCGGGATGATGATCCTCCTGGTCCTGCAGAATATCGTGACCTATACGCTGAATGTGCTCGATAACGTCATGCTGGGAGGCTACAGTCAGACGGCTCTATCGGCTGCGGCTGCGGTCAATCAGATCCAGTATATCCTCCAGCAGTTTACGGTCATGGGATTGGGCGAGGGCGTGGTCATTTTCAGCGGCCAGTTCTGGGGACAGAAGGATGTCGCCATGATCCGAAAGGTCTTCGGCAGCGCCCTGATCTGCGGCCTTGTCGCGGCATTTGCCCTGACGACAGCGGCCTTTGTGGTCCCGGCGGGCATGGTCGGCCTCTTCACCAATGATCCCGAGGTCATCCGTGAGGGCGTCTCCTATCTCAGCATCATCCGCTATACCTATCCGATTTTCATCGTTCTTCAGATCCTCCTGTCCATGCTCCGTAGCATGCAGGTTGTAAAGATCGCCTTCCAGGTTTCCTGCGTCGGCCTGGTCGTGAACAGCAGCCTGAACTACTGCCTGATCTACGGAAAATTCGGCTTCCCGGAGATGGGCATCCACGGTGCAGCCATCGGAACTCTGGCTGCGACGGCCACAGAGCTTACCATCGTTCTTGTCGTTGTCATTCAAAAGGGCTATCTCCGTCCCTCTGACCTGCCCGAGGCTCTTCGGGTCCGGGGCGTCTTCGGCCGCTATCTCAAGGTCAGCCTTCCCTGCGTGGTATCGGCCATCATTTTCTCCAGCGCGGTAGCTGTCCAGACCGCCATCTTCGGCCATCTGTCGACCGATGCTCTGGCTGCCTCCGGTGTGGCCGGCACCTTCTTCCAGTACACGAAGATGATCCCGATCGGTGCGGCTGCGGCATCCTGCGCCCTAATTTCCCAGACCGTCGGAAAGGGCGACCGCGACAGGCTTCCCGGCATGGTGCATTCCCTCCAGCTTATTTATTTCCTGGTCGGCCTTCTGACCTGCGCCATTCTTCTCATTATCCGGACGCCGGTTCTGTCGGTCTACAAGCTCACGGAAACTGCCTATCGCTACGCCTGGATCCAGATGACCATCCAGGCCTTCATTTCCATCGGCATGTCCTTCCAGATGCCCGAGCAGACCGGCATTATCCGGGGCGGCGGGGACACCCGGTATTCCATGATCAGCGACCTGATCTACAGCTGGGGCGTCGTTGTGCCCTTAAGTATGATTGTCGCCTTTGTCTTCCATGCGCCTTTCAGCGTGGTGGTCTTCTGTCTAAATGTAGACCAGCTCCTCAAGTGCATCACAGTCACTCACAAGGTGAAGAGTTGGACGTGGGTGAAGAAACTTGTCTGAGGATAAGGTAGGAAAATAGATTTGGCAGAAAAATCCAGTGAGAATATCAGGATTAGAACATCTGGAAAATGGAGAAAATGAGGAAAATGTAGAAGACCAGGGTATTGATAAAATTGGAGATATTCGGGGAACTGGAATCATTCAGGAAAGAACCATTTTGGATCCGGATTTTCACCAGGCAAGAGTAGAAATTAGGCCCTGCCCGCCTGTTTCGAATCTTCCTTTCCTGGATGAACTGGAGCTTGGAGGAAAACGGCCCATTCACTGGTTTGAAATCGAGGCCTCAACAGGAGATGGCTTTATTGAGATCACAGAGCCTTACGATATTGCCATGATCTTTGCTGACGGAAAACTGGCCGCAGATTCCTTCTCAACAGGAGAAATCTGGCGGATTCCGGCGGATCTCCTCTACGGAAAGCATTGTATTCTTGCTATGACGGATCCAAATCCCAATGTTTATCATGAAAAGGAAGGTAATCGATGAGCAAACTCTATTTCGTCCGCCACGGACAGACCGTATGGAACGTGGAAAATAAGATCTGCGGAGCGACAGACAGTCCTCTGACAGAGCTCGGCCATGAGCAGGCCAGAGAAACCGGCCGGGTTCTGAAGGAACGGCTGGACAAGGGAGAAATCCATATCGATCAGATCCTGACTTCTCCCCTGTCCCGGGCAAAAGACACGGCAGAAGAAATTTCAAAAATCACCGGCCTTCCGCTTAAGGTCGAGCCCCGCCTGATCGAGCAGAATTTTGGCAGATGGGAGGGAACCCCTCGGAACGGTCTGGATTTTATGAAAGCCAAGGAAGGCTTTGCAGATCATTTTGGCGGAGGTGAATCCATGCTCCAGGTAGCTCAGCGGATCTACAACCTGATCGATGAGCTGAAAGGTAAACCAGACCGGACGTATCTTCTGGTCGCCCATAATGGAATCGCTCGTATTGTGGAGTCCTATTTTCGCGATCTGACCAATCAGGAATTCGCGGCTTTCGGAATCAAAAATGCAGAAATCCGTCAATATGACCTCTGATTTGAGAGAAAATCCATATAGCAACTGGATTTTTTGTGGATAAATCAACATAAAATACTTTGGAAATGTTGATAGAAACAATAAAAATAAAGCCTATATATGAAAAAACAATAAATAAATATAAAACTTGATAAACAAATATAAAAAATAAATCAGAGGATCAATTGTCCGATTGACGGAAGATATAAAATGAACTTAGAAAGCACGAAAGGAGCACAAGATGAGCAGAGTAAATTTTGGAGCAAAACCACTGATGTTTCCGCAGCCGGTGCTGATCATCGGAACCTATGATGAGAACGGAAATCCCAATGTCATGAATGCGGCCTGGGGAATTACGACAGATTATCAGGAAATCACCATCAGTCTGGGTGAGCACAAGACAACAGACAATCTGAAAAAGACCGGTGCCTTTACCTTAAGCCTCGGAACAGAGGATCAGCTTGTGGCCTGCGACTATGTCGGCATCGAATCCGGAAGAAAGGCTTCGGATAAGTTTAAGAAGTCCGGCTTCCATGCGACAAGGAGCAGCCTGGTCAATGCCCCTCTGATCGATGAGCTTCCGGTGGCTATGGAATGCAGGGTCAAGAGCTTTGAAAACGGAATCCTGATCGGAGAAATCGTCAATGTTTCCGCAGACGAGAGTGTCATCACGGATGGCAAGGTCGATCTGAAGAAGCTCCGTCCGATTTCCTTTGATCCCTTCAACAATGCCTATATGAAGACCGGCGACAAGGCCGGCGATGCCTTCCATGATGGAATGAAGCTGAAATAATCTGAGTGATATGACTAAGATTCCAGCATGAATGTATGCTCAGATTGAGCACAGGAGCAGACAAAATTGAGGCTGAAACAGGATTGATTTCTGAAATACGATGAGATGAGGATGCAAATATGGCAGAAAAAGATCAGAGAGAGCGGCTGGCAGAAGAGCTGGTGAATCAGATTGCTGATATGGGCTATCCGCGCTCTTTCGGCCAGCTGATCGCGGCCCAGCTCGGGACGGAGAGTACCATGCTTCGGATGCTTCACTATCTGTCATCGGTTCAGCCAAACTCCGCAGAGGAAATCGCCGATGAAATGCTTGCTATCTGCTCGGACCGGGACCGCTGGCGGAAGAAGAAAGAGGCCGAATACTACAATGCCGAGTACAACAAGCTGATCCGATATGGTCTGGACAGCGATGACTGAAGAAATGTGAGCCAGGAAGACATCCCGTGCAGGTGTCGATTAGCAGCTGTTGTGAAAATGAAGACCGGCATGCGATATTTGACACGAAATGTTCTGAGGATAAATGGATCCGTGTGGAATAATTGTAAAATTCAGACCAGATTGAAATTTATACTTGCAATTTCAGATTTCCGAGTATAGAATTACTGACAACAAAAGAACACTTTAAACCGTTGATGCGGAGAAGAAGCAGAAAGAGGATCTGACAGAGAGCCCGGAGGATGGAAACGGGCAGAACACCGGACTGTGGATGGACCGCTGAGGGCACGGCCGAATCGTAAATCTTACGGAAGTAGGCTGTGACGTGAGGACCTGCGTTAAGGGTCAGGGATATGTTGGTATCCTGCTTAAGTGCACGGGTTTCCCGTGAATCAAGGTGGCACCGCGAATTTATTTATTCGTCCTTGACAGAAGCTGTAATGGCTTCTGTCAGGGACTTTTTTATTTGCAGAAAACCGGCGGTAGCTCGAACGAGAAGAACGTCTTCAATCGAGAAGAAAGCCAGGCCATTGCAAAGAAAGTCATAAATTCCGGCGGAAGAAATACCAGCTGTCCTTCGAAGAAATGAAGCTTTTAGAAGGAGGCAGCAAGATGATTGAAGAAGCAATTAAGAAAGTGGTCGACAAACAGGATCTGACCTATGACGAGGCCAAAGAGGTCATGTTGGAAATCATGAGCGGCAAGACGACACCGGTTATGAATGCCGCATTCCTGGCAGCCCTTTCCACCAAGTCAACGAAGGCCGAAACCATCGATGAGATTTCCGGCTGTGCCGAAGCCATGCGGAGCCTGGCCACCCCGGTCGAGCATCCGGGCATGGAGGTCCTGGATATCGTGGGAACCGGCGGTGACAGGGCCCACAGCTTCAACATCTCAACCACTTCCGCCATGGTCATTGCATCCGCCGGAGTCAAGGTCGCCAAACATGGAAATCGGGCAGCAAGCTCCCTTTCCGGAACGGCCGACTGCCTGGAGGCCCTGGGAGTCAATATTAACGAGACCCCGGACAAGTGCCGGGAGATGCTCGAAAAGACCGGCTTCTGCTTTATATTTGCACAGAAATATCACTCCGCCATGAAATATGTTGGCCCCATCCGGAAAGAGCTTGGCATCCGGACCGTCTTCAACATTCTCGGACCTCTCACCAATCCCGCCAAGCCGGAATACTTCCTTTTAGGTGTTTATGATGAATATCTGGTCGAGCCTGTGGCCAAGGTCCTTTCTTCCCTCGGTGTCAAGAGAGCCCTGGTAGTCTTCGGCCAGGATCAGCTGGATGAGATCTCCGCATCAGCTCCGACCACCATCTGCGAGCTTCGGAACGGCTACTATCGGACCAGCGTCATCAAACCTGAAGACTACGGTCTGACCAGGGGAAAGAAGGAAGACATTATCGGAGGCACTCCAGAAGAAAACGCACAGATCACAAGAGATATCCTTTCCGGAAAAGAGACCGGGACCAAGCGGACCATCGTTCTTATGAATGCCGGTGCAGCCCTTTACATAGCTGGGAAAGCAGAAAGCATTGCAGACGGCGTAAAGCTTGCAGCAGGCCAGATAGATTCCGGTAAGGCAATGAAGACCCTGGAAGATGTGATTCAGGAATCCAATTCATGATACGAAAGATTTCCCTGGAAGAAATGCGAAAATTCAAAGGACAGAATTTCAAATCCAAAAGAAAATCCGATTCCTTTGAAAAGAAAAAGGATCAAGACATGGCAGATACAATTCTGGATCAGCTGGCGGACTACGCCAGATACCGGGTCAGAGAAGCAGAGAAAAAGGTCCCGCTGGAAACGATCCGGCGCCAGGCTGAAGATGCGGCAGCAAATACTCCGGAAGAAAAGAAATTTCTCTTTGAAAAGAGTCTTTCCGGTGACGGCATGCATCTGATCTGCGAATGCAAGAAGGCATCCCCGTCCAAGGGGCTGATTTCCCCGGACTTTCCTTATTTAAAAATCGCAAAGAGCTATGAGGAGGGCGGTGCATCCGCAATCTCCTGCCTGACTGAACCAAAGTGGTTCCTTGGAAAGAAGGAATATCTGAAGGAGATCGCCGAGAGCGTTTCCCTTCCGGTTTTAAGGAAGGATTTTACCGTAGATCCCTATATGATCTATGAGGCCAAAACCCTCGGCGCATCGGCAGTCCTTCTGATCTGTTCTCTCCTTTCCGAGGAGAACCTTCAGGAATGGATCGGGATCTGCAATTCCCTGGGCCTCAGTGCCCTGGTCGAAGCCCACGATGAGAGAGAAGTCGAAATGGCAGGCCGGGCCGGAGCCCGAGTGATCGGCGTCAACAATCGGAACCTGAAGGATTTTACCGTAAATATCCATAATGCCGGCCGCCTTCGGAAATATGCACCGGAACAGGCGATTTTCGTTGCAGAAAGCGGCATCCATTCCAGAGAAGACGTCAAAGCCCTGGAGGCCGATAAGGTCCACGCCGCCCTGATCGGAGAACAGCTGATGCGGGCAAAGGATCAGAAAGAGGAGATACGAAAGCTTCTTGGGCTGACATTACAACATGAATCCGGTCAGGCAGATCTTTCTCATACGGATGGCAGGCCAAAAGAAAATCAGGACATGGATCAGAAAGAAAAAGAGGCAGTCAATCCAAAAAAGGACTTCCATCAGGATCAGACAGAGAAGATCGGAAACCCGGTAAAGATCAAGATCTGCGGCATGCAGAGACCCTCTGATATAAAAGCTGTGAATGAGGTTCTTCCAGACTGGGCCGGGTTTATCTTTGTCCCGGGCCGGAGACGTTACATTTCCTATGAGAAAGCAAAGGAACTGATCGCAGGACTAGACAGAAGAATTGAAGCCGTCGGCGTCTTTGTCAATGCGGGCACCGCGGAGATCAAAAATGCTGTTCAGGAGACCGGCATCCGGACCGTTCAGCTCCATGGTCAGGAGACGGAGAAAGACATCAGGGAGCTTCGGGCTTCAATTCCGGGCATCCGGATCATCAAGGCCTTCCGGATTGAGAAGGTAGAGGATATCGAGGCGGCCGAAACAAGCTCTGCGGACATGGTCCTCCTGGATCACGGGCCGGGCGGTACGGGCCAGGGCTTCAACTGGAGCCTGGTCAGATCGATGAAGAGGCCCTTCCTTCTGGCCGGCGGTCTGGATTCGGAAAATGTAGACCAAGCCATCGAAAGCCTGCATCCCTATGGTGTGGATGTCAGTAGTTCGTTGGAAACGAACGGACAGAAGGATCCGGACAAGATTCGGTCTTTTGCGGAAGCAGTTCGAAATGCTAAAAACCGTGTAGAGCAATTACCAGATGTAAGAAATTAGAAATAACCCTTTTCTCAGATTTTTACAGAGCAAGAAGAATTCAAAAGACTTGAAAAGATTCCAGAGAACCGGAATAGCTGAGAAAAAACCGAGTAAATAAAGAAAAGAGAGGCAGAACATGACGAAGTCAAGAGGAAGATTTGGAGATTTTGGCGGCCAGTATATACCGGAGACCCTGATGAATGCGGTCATCGAGCTGGAGGATGCCTATAAGAAATATAAGGATTATCCGGAATTCAACCAGGAGCTGACCACCCTCCTGAATGAATATGCGGGCCGGCCCTCGCGGCTCTATTATGCAGAGAAGGTGACAAAGAATCTGGGCGGCGCCAAAATTTATCTGAAGCGGGAAGACCTGAATCACACGGGTGCCCATAAGATCAATAACTGCCTGGGCCAGGCCCTTTTGGCAAAGAAGATGGGAAAGACAAGGCTTATCGCAGAGACTGGTGCCGGCCAGCATGGTGTTGCAACTGCAACGGCGGCAGCCCTTCTCGGAATGGAATGTGTCGTCTTCATGGGTAAGGTCGACTGCGAACGGCAGGCCCTGAACGTCTATAAAATGAAGCTTCTCGGTGCAGATGTGGTTCCCGTGACCAGCGGCACCGGAACCCTCAAGGATGCCGTTTCCCAGGCCATGAGAGAATGGACTTCGAGAATTGAGGATACCCACTACTGCCTGGGCTCCTGCATGGGCCCCCATCCCTTCCCGACCATCGTCCGGGATTTCCAGTCGGTTATTTCCAAGGAATCCAGAGCCCAGATTCTGGAAAAGGAAGGCCGGCTCCCGGATGCTGTTATCGCCTGTGTCGGCGGCGGATCCAACGCCATCGGCTCCTTCTACAATTATATCAACGACAAGGATGTCCGCCTGATCGGCTGTGAGGCAGCCGGACGGGGCATTGATACCGGCGACACCGCAGCCACCATCAACACCGGACGGCTGGGCATCTTCCACGGCATGAAATCCTATTTCTGCCAGAACAAATACGGTCAGATCGCTCCGGTTTACTCTATCTCCGCCGGCCTGGACTATCCGGGCGTTGGCCCCGAGCACGCCTATCTCCATGATATCGGCCGAGCCGAATACGTGGCCATCACCGATGAAGAGGCAGTCAACGCCTTCGAATATCTGTCCCGGACCGAGGGCATCATCCCGGCCATCGAAAGTGCTCACGCCCTGGCCTATGCCATGAAGCTGGCGCCGACCATGTCGAAGGACCAGATCATTATGGTCACGGTTTCCGGGCGGGGCGACAAGGACTGTGCCGCCATCGCCCGTTACAGAGGCCAGGATATCCGGGACTAAGTGAATATTTAAACCAGAGAGAAATCTGAGAATGAAGGAAAAGACAGACCAGAGAGAACTCTGGCATTGATCAGCAGAGCGGTTTCAAAGGCAGTCACAGCCATGAAAAATTCAGACCGTGAATACTGAAAAAATAGAATGGAGCAGCCATGAATCGAATTCAAAGCGCATTTCAGAAATCAAAGAATAAAAAAGCATTCATCGTCTTCCTCACCGTGGGCGATCCGGACCTGGAAACAACGGAAAAAGCTGTCCACGCAGCAGTAGAAGGCGGAGCGGATTTAATAGAGCTTGGTATACCTTTCTCAGATCCGACCGCCGAAGGACCGGTCATTATGGAGGCTGATCAGAGGGCGTTGGAAGGCGGGACCACAACGGACGACGTCTTTGCCCTGACGAAGAAGTTGAGAGAGACCATCGATATCCCCATGGTTTACATGACCTACGCCAATGTGGTCTATTCCTACGGGACGGAGACCTTTATGAAGAAGGCGGCCGATGCCGGTATCGACGGCCTGATCCTGCCCGATGTGCCCTATGAGGAGAAGGAAGACTTTGATCCCATGGCCACGAAGTACGGTCTGGATCTGATTTCCATGATCGCGCCGACCTCAGAGGACCGGATCTCAATGATCGTCAAGGAGGCCAAGGGCTTCGTCTATATGGTTTCTTCGCTCGGCGTCACCGGAACACGGAGCAAAATCACAACAGACATCGGGGCCATGACCAAACTGGTCCGCGCGGCAACCGATATCCCCTGTGCAGTCGGCTTCGGCATTTCCACACCGGAGCAGGCCAAGAAGATGGCAGGCCTTTCCGACGGTACCATTGTCGGATCCGCTGTCGTAAAGCTTCTGGCAAAATATGGCCGGGATGCCGCCAATCCCATCCGGGACTATGTCAGGTCCATGGCCGATGCGGTGCATGAAGCCTGACTTTTGAAAACAGATCAGATCTTGCCGGATGCTGTGCATGAAGCGTGATTTTGAAAACAGATCAAATCTTGTCAGATGCTGTGGGTGAAGCCTGATTTTTGTGAAATTGGACAAAAACATGATCATATTCTGCCGGAAACCATGCATGTAGCAGAATTTTAGAAAATCACTTACAGATTTTCGGAAATTATGCTATTATCCAGTCGTTTGACTGTGGTTTCATTGGAAACGACTTTCCTCCTTTGAGGATGACGAACAACACATAGTCGTGTATTGTCGATATTTTCAAAGGAGGATTTATTATGCCCAAAAATAAGTTTCAGGATGCCGTTTTCACAGCAATTATGGCAACCATCATGGTTTACGGAATGATCGTCTACAACGTAGCCCTCAATATGGGCGGCGTTAAGACCGAGACCTTCCTGGCAGCCTTTCATGAACTGCCGATCATGGCGCCGATCGCCTTCGTGCTCGAATTCTTCGTTGTCGGAAAGATCGCACGGATGCTGGCTTTCCGCGTTATGCGGCCGACCGACCGTCCCCAGTTCATTACCTACGCCATTTCCATCTGTATCTGCTGCATCATGTGCCCGACCATGAGCCTGATCGCAACCATTCTCTTCAAGGATACCAAGGACTTTGCGACCTGGATCCAGACCTGGGCCATGAACTTCCCTATGGCAATTCTCTATCAGATGTTCTACTGCGGACCTCTGGTTCGTCTGATCTTCCGTGCAATTTTCCGCGAAAAGAAGACCGAAGCGAAGAAGGATTCCAAGATTGAGATTATGACCTCCGAGAAAGAAGAACTGAAGGAAGCGTGAACCTATCAAATGGCGATGTCGTCAAGAAATGGCCAGGGTTGACTTTACTTTGGCGAAAGTATAGAATGAAAATCGCTTGTGAAAGAGAATAAAAGAATATTTCCGCTAGGGGCGCATCTGCTGAGACCGTTGAGAATAAAATCTTCGGACCCTTAAAACTTGACCCGGACAATGCCGGCGTAAGGAAGCTGAAAGTTCTAAAAGAACAACCATCAAATCTGAGTGGGTCAGGTTTGATATCAGTCTTCAATTGTGTGCCTCCCGGTAAGGGAGGTTTTTTTTGTGCCCAAATTGCAGAATGGGGATTGGGCATAATGATAGCAGCTGTCTGAATCCAATGCTGAGAAAACGATTGGCAGAAAATGGACGGATAGCAGGAAGGAATCCGTAGAGATCTTAAGAATGAATGATTGAGATGGAAACCAGGATTATGGATAGTAAGGAAAAAACAGCGGAAAGAATCGATTCGGCCTTGATTCGGGACATCCGAGAAGAGAAGCCCCTGGTGCATGCCATCACCAATCCGGTGACCATGACCGATGTCGTCAACCTGATTCTGGCATCGGGTGCTACGGCCATCTGTGCGGACGATCCCAAAGAGGCAGAGGATATCTCCTCTATTTCGGACGTGACCCTGCTGAATATCGGCATGCCCTCGGAAAGAAAAATGCAGGCCATGCTTCTGGCCGGAGGGAAGGCCAATGAGCTTGGACATCCGCTGCTTCTGGATCCGGTCGGCGCAGGGGCATCCGCTTTTCGGAAGGAAATTCTGGAAAAGCTATTAAATGAACTGCATCCCACCTGCATCCGGGGAAATCAGTCGGAGATGGCAGCTCTGATGGGACTGGTCATTCCCTCCCGGGGAGTCGAGGATGCGGGCCTGTCCTTGGATCCAAAGAAACTTCAGAGCCTGGCCCGGAAACTGAACACGGTTCTTGCCGTGACAGGAGAAACCGATTATGCCATCAGCCCCAATCAGATCCTGGAAATCCAGACCGGAACGCCGCTTTTAAAACGGATTACCGGGAGCGGCTGCATGCTGTCCGGATTCCTGGCCGCAAGCATCGGTGCTTACTATAGGAGGAAAAATCCAGAAGACAGTCTTCACTCGGATGCCTTTTCTATAGAAGATTCCGATCAATCCGGGAAGTCAGTTGGACGGGAATTCTCATTTGATCCGGAGGAAATCCTTCCTGTTGTGCAGGAAAGCCTGGTCACCTATGGCCATCTGGCAAGTCTTGCTGAAGAAGAAATGAAGACCGGTCCAGTGCAGGGAACCATGACTTTTCGGACCCTCTTCATTGATGCTTTCAGCCGGGCGGCGGGGTTGGAGTGAGTCTGCTTGAGAAGATGGCGATTTATCGATATATCCGATATTAGGATAAATTCAAAACGAAAGAAAATAGACAGTCTGATTTGAATCAGAAAAGTGATAAATGGAGGATACATGAAATTTAAAGCAGATTGCTTGCAGCTGTATGCGGTAACGGACCGTGCCTGGCTTAAGGGAAGAAGCCTGAACGAGGTCGTCGAAGAAGCTCTTCGTGCGGGCGTTACCATGGTTCAGCTTCGGGAGAAGGAAATGAGCTCTTCGGAACTTCTGAAGGAGGCCCTGGACTTACGTGAACTCTGTCATCACTACAAAGTTCCGCTTCTGATCGATGACGATGTCGAGGTCTGCCGGAAGGCGGATGCCGATGGAGTCCATGTCGGTCAGAGCGATATGGCGGTAAAGAAGGCCCGGGAAATACTTGGCCCAGATAAAATAATCGGGGCGACAGCCCACAATGTGAAGGAGGCTCTGGCGGCAGAAGCTGACGGAGCGGACTATCTCGGCTGCGGAGCGGCATTTACTACGACAACCAAAAAGGATGCCAAGCCGATCGACCGCAGCTCCTATCGTGATATCACTTCCGCGGTGCACATTCCGGTGTGTGCAATCGGCGGAATTACGGAAGACAATATCAGAGAACTCTGCGGTCTGGGTTTATCCGGAGTCGCAGTGGTCTCCGGCATATTTGCTTCCGGTGATATAGAGACATCCTGCAGAAATCTGCTCGCAGTCAGCAGGGATTTGTAAGGGAGAAGAGGAGATTCATTATGAAACATGAAAAATTAAAGAAACTCGTAACATCGGCACTTCTTGTAGCTGTCATCATTGCCTTATCCGGATTCTATATACCGGTCGGAGCATCCAAGTGCTTCCCGATTCAGCATATGGTAAATGTCCTGGCGGCGGTACTTCTCGGACCCTGGTGGGGAGTTGCCATTGCATTTGCAGCATCTCTGATCCGTAACCTGATGGGAACCGGTTCCCTGATGGCCTTCCCCGGCAGTATGGTCGGAGCACTCTGCTGCGGACTTATGTTCAAGGCAACGAAGAAATATATACCGACCTATCTTGCAGAGATCGTCGGAACCGGAATCTTCGGCGGCATGCTTGCCTTCCCGGTTGCCTATCTTCTGATGGGAAATACCCAGGCAGCACTTTTCACCTATGTTCTTCCTTTCCTGGTAAGTACCACAGGCGGAACCATTATCGCAGCAATCCTGATCACAGCTTTGGACAAGACCAAGGCCCTCAGTCATATGCGGCAGATGCTTGCAGAATAAGAGTCGTTATCATCACGGACATCTGTTAACAAACTGAGATATGTCTTTCCTGCAGGCACATGCTGACAGGCATTTTTCGCTTGATATGATATGCGCCGGAGGAAATCAAAACAATTATATATGGTAACAACCGGCAGACCGGGGGCACCACCTTCTGCCGGTATATAAAATTAATGTTTCTCAAAGGAGGAAAAACATGAGAACAGCATTAACAATCGCCGGATCTGATTCCAGCGGAGGCGCCGGCATCCAGGCAGATATCAAGACAATGATGGCCAATGGCGTATTCGCCATGTCCGCTATCACTGCCATGACTGCTCAGAATACAACCGGCGTCACAGCAATTATGAATGCAAGTCCTGCATTTCTGAAAGAGGAGCTTGACGAAGTATTTACGGATATCTTCCCGGATGCGGTTAAAATCGGTATGGTATCGGAAAGTGACCTGATCCGGGTCATTGCAGAACGGCTTCGTCTCTATAAACCTAAGTGGATCGTTGTAGATCCGGTTATGGTTGCAACCAGCGGTGCAAGATTGATCAGTGAAGATGCCATTGCTACCCTGAAGGAGGAACTCCTTCCCCTGGCTGATATCCTGACTCCCAATATTCCGGAAGGAGAAGTCCTTGCCGGTCTGAAGATTCAGTCGGAAGATGATATGGTCAAAGGAGCTAAGGAAATCAGCAGCAGATTCCACTGCGCTGTCCTTTTAAAGGGCGGACATCAGATCAATGATGCCAATGATCTTCTTTACAGGGAAGACGGTTACCGCTGGTTTAAGGGTAAGCGGATCAATAACCCCAATACCCATGGAACCGGATGCACCCTGTCGAGCGCCATTGCATCGAACCTTGCCAAGGGATTCGATATGGAAAGCTCTGTTCAGCGGGCCAAGGACTATATCAGCGGAGCCTTATCAGCTATGCTGGACCTTGGACACGGCAGCGGCCCTATGAACCATGCCTTTGCTTTCGAAGGAAAGTATATGGAATCCAAAGAAAGCGAGGCTGAGTGATGGAAGGAGGACTGAATACAAGTAAGAAATATACCATGACCGTCTTCCAGTCCTCTCTGGTCTGGTTTGGCGCTGGTGTTTCGATTGCAGAAATTCTGACCGGAACCTATTTTGCTCCGCTTGGATTTACAAAAGGTCTTCTGGCCATCCTGCTTGGTCATCTGATTGGCTGTACATTAATGTACTTCGCCGGTATTATCGGCGGACGTGCCCGCCGGAGTTCCATGGAAACCACCAAAATGAGCTTTGGCCGTTTCGGCGGTGTCTTCTTTGCTTTTTTGAATGTCCTCCAGCTGGTCGGCTGGACCGCCATCATGATCTATGACGGCGCAGGTGCCGTCAATGAGCTCTTCCATGTGGGCGCCTGGATCTGGGCGATTGTGATCGGTGCTCTGATCCTGGTCTGGATTCTTGTCGGTCTGACCAATCTGGGATGGATCAATAAAATTTCCATGGCAGCTCTCTTCATTCTGACCATTGTTCTCTGCGGAGTGATCTTCCGTGGAAGTATCCCGAAACCGGCTGCTTCGGAGGCCATGTCCTTCGGTGCGGCAGTAGAGCTGGCTGTTGCCATGCCTCTGTCCTGGCTGCCTCTGATCAGTGACTACACCAGAGAAGCTGAAAAGCCCGGCAAGGCAACTCTTGCCTCGGTTCTGGTCTATGGCCTGATCTCTGTCTGGATGTATATCATCGGCATGGGCGCAGCACTTTATACCGGAGAATCCGATATCGCCAAAGTCATGGCCAAGGCCGGACTGGGCGTTGCGGCTCTGGTTATCTTGATCCTTTCCACCGTTACAACGACTTTCCTGGATGCCTGGTCTGCAGGCATTTCCACCGAATCTTTGACAGATAAACTGAAGGGTAAGGGCCGGACGGTTGCAGCCATTGTGACAGTCATCGGAACCATCGGTGCCGTCCTCTTTAACATGGATGACATCACAAGCTTCCTTTATCTGATCGGCTCCGTCTTTGCACCGATGATCGCTGTTCAGATCGCCGATTTCTTCTTCTTAAAGGAAGACCATTTTGATGAGAAGATTCAGGTTAAGAATCTGATCATCTGGGTCATCGGCTTCATTCTCTACCGGTATCTGATGACCGTAGATCTGCCTCTGGGAAATACTCTTCCAGATATGGTGATCACCATGGTCATCTGCCTTGTTGTTCACCTGTTTTCAAAATCCAAAAGCAAGTAAATAAATCTTCCTGTCAGCGAACGGCCCAGCGGAGTTTGGTGGAATGCGCACGGGGATTCCGATAGCATTCTTCTTTGCCGGGACGAATCACGGAATCTGCGACTTCGGTCCAGAGACCCTCTCGCAGTTCTTCTTTCAATAACTTCTTTACGATCCGATCCTCTCCGGAATGGAAAGTCAGTATGACGACTCTTCCTCCGGGAGCCAGGGCGTAAGGAAGTTTTTTTATGAATTCCGTTAAGGTTTCAAATTCCGAATTCACATCGATTCGGATGGCCTGAAAGACCCGGGCGCAGGATTTCTTTACGATTTCCTTCTGTTCTTCTGCCGGCAGGGAACGAACATCTTTTTCGGAACGCACCGTCTTTTCAATCAGATCTCTCAGGGCAAAGGTGCTATCAATGGTCTTTGCACTGCGGTAAGTCTTGATAATGGCCTGGGCAATATCCCTGGCATAAGGCTCGTCTGCATTTTCAACCAGAAGCTCGGTCAGTTCGTCTCGGGACAGCTCACGAAGGCGTTCGGATGCCGGCTCTCCCTTCTCTGGGTCAAAACGCAGGTCCAGCGGTCCATCGGCTCGCCAGGAGAAGCCCCGGGAAGGGTCATCGATCTGCATTGAGGAGACTCCGAGATCTGCCATGACAAAATCAAAGGGACCGTATTCCCCGGCCAGCCGGTCGATTTCGACATAGCTGGCATGGACCGGCGTCCAGAGGCCTTCGCCAAAGCCCTGACTGCGGAGACGGGCCTCGGTCTTTTTGATCTCAATCGGATCAATGTCGGTGGAAATCAGATGCCCCTGTCCTTCCAGTGCCTTCAGAAAAGCAGTACTGTGACCGCCATAGCCCAGGGTACAGTCTAGTCCCTTCATTCCCGGACGGATCTTTAAATTCTCCAGAGTCTCATTTACCATGATCGGGATATGCATGCCGGCAGGGGTATTGCCCTTGTCGATGACATGCTGAATCTCGTCCTTGTATTTCTCCGGATTCCGTTCCTTATATTTTTCTTCAAAGTGCTTGGGGTAGCGGCCGCTGTAATGAGGTCTGCGGACATGCTTTTTCGGACCGGAAGAATTTTGACCAGAAGAATTCTGATTAGAAAAATTTGGATTGGAAGGTTCACTCATGATTCTATTATCTGCCATCTTTTCAGAGAGCAGTCCTTTCTATGTTTCTGTGATTTCGGATTTCCTATAGGACATCTTTCCGGAAATGTGTCAGCTGCATTTGGACTCGGGCAGGGGGACCCTCTGCTCATAACTTATTGTACTATTTACAGACTACACCCGGCTCATCCGAATCCTCCAAATGGAAGAGCTCGTTCACAGATTTCCCAAACAGGTTGGAGATTCGAAGGGCCGTCAGGAGATTCGGGCAGCCCAGACCGTTCTCATAGCGGTAAATGCTTTTCGGAGTGACATGAACGGCCTTGGCGACTTCTTCCTGAGTCAGATGCAGGCTTTCTCTACAGTCGCGGAGGGTATTATCCTGAATGCTCATAGGCAGACCCTCCCGAAGATCCGGAAGGAATCATCGGCTGGATCCACTGGAATCGGCTTGTAATGCGGATTCAGGGAGACGAGAAAAAGCCCGTCCGGTTTCTCCTGAAGCTTCTTGATATAGGCGTTATTCTCCCAGGCAAAGATTCCGATTTCCCCGTCTTCCAGAGTGTTCTGCTGATGAATGTAGACCATTTCGTGGTCATGGAAGTCCGGCTCCATGCTGTCTCCGTGTATGGTTACGGCAAAATCGCAGTCTTTATGTAGATCAGGGTCGATTTCAATATAAGAATAGTCCTCGGAGGTCAGAAAATCTCCGGTACCTGCAGAAACTCTTGCATCAAAAAGCTTGATGCGGCGCAGGGGCCTCTTTTCTGTAGAAAAATGGCTTTCTCCGGAAGCTACTCTGCTAGATGAAGAGGAAGGATCCATCTCCGATGAGAGAGAGGAATTCTTACTGTAGCTGACCGGATGCAGAAGGCCGTTGATATAGGCCAGGGCCAGAGTCCTGCCCTCATCATTCAGAGCTGACAGGGGATCCGCTGGATTGTCGCCGAAGTAGTCGTCCAGAAAGTCCGGAATCCGGAGAATTCGGCAGAGGCAGAGGAAGGTGGAGGCACCCGGCTCGGTCAGTCCTTTTTCCCAGTTGGAAATGGCCTTGGAAGAGATATGGATATCATAGGAGGCCAGCTTTTCGGAAAGCGCCGTCTGTGTCAGGCGGGACTTTCTGCGATAGGCAGCAATGATTGCGCCCAGATTGCGCCTTGGTTTACATTTCTTAGAATACTCAATAGAAAGATTCTCTGCTGCCATAAACACCTCCGGACTCCATGCACATTACAGAATGGATAAGAAAACAGGTGAAGCCATTCGGCCCTGCACATTTTAAATTCGCTTTGAAGCCAAGCCGTTTTAGGGCTGTTTTCTTTGTATTGTCATCATATCATGGCATGATCACCTTGACAAGAAAAATCTATTAAAAATGGAAAATCAGAAATAAATGTCCATTTACATCCATTAAAAATGGATTTATCGTAAAGACAGACGATGAGGGAGAAAGGGAAAGGACCAGAGAACGGTCCTGGAATTCACCTTTTTAAATCGGCGGATTGTGAATCCGAAGGGAATCATCGGAATGACTTAATAGAAATGAATCGGAATGGAAGTGGTGCATTTTGGGCGTCTATGATTATCATCATGATTCCGGGAGGTCGGACCGGCCCGGAGAGCCGAGACTGTATGAAAAACAGCCGGAGATTACGGAGGAAAATCCCTATAAGGCCTACGTGGAGGTTCAGGCGGACTTCTCTAAGGAGGGAAAGCTGACCCCGCTTGTGATTGTCTGGGAGGATGGCCGCCGCTACCGGATTGACCGGATTTTACGGATGGACCGGAGGGCCAGTCTGAAGGCGGGCGGTGCCGGTATCCGCTATCTGTGCATGGTCGGAGGGAATCAGATTTCTCTCTATTATGAAGAGAACGGTTTATGGTTCGTGGAGCGTAAGTATGTCAGATCGGATCATTCTTCATATTGACTGCAACTGCTTTTATGCCTCGGTGGAGATGCTGCACCATCCGGAGCTTGCCGGACTGCCCCTGGCGGTCGGCGGGGATCCGGAGGCCAGACACGGCATTGTCCTTACGGCTAATTACATTGCAAAGCGGAGAGGAGTAAAGACGGGCCAGGCCTTGTGGCAGGCCAGACAGGCCTGCCCGGATCTTATTTTTGTGCCGCCGAGAATGGATCTCTATATCCGCTTTTCCCGGATGGCCCGGCAGATTTACAGGGAATATTCGGACCGGGTGGAGAGCTTTGGCCTGGACGAATGCTGGGTGGACATCACCCACTCCTGCGAGATTCTGGGCGACAAAACGAAGACCATGGCCAATGGCTTCCGGGTTGCAGAGGAGATCAGCAGCCGGATCCGGAAGGAACTGGGGATTACTGTCAGTATCGGCGTCTCTTGGAATAAGATTTATGCCAAGCTGGGAAGTGATTATAAGAAGCCGGATGCCATTACGGTCTTCGACCGGGAAAACTACCGAAGCCTGATCTGGCCGCAGCCGGTATCAAATCTTCTCTATGTCGGCAGGCGGACGGAGAGAAAGCTTTACAGCTTCGGCATTCATACGATCGGCGAGCTGGCAGAGGCGGACCCGGACCTTCTCAAAAGCTGGTTCGGCAAGATGGGACTTGTCCTGTCGACTTTTGCCCGCGGCGATGATGAGACCATGGTCAACCCTTACGGGGAACAAGCGCCTGTGAAGAGCATCGGAAATTCGACAACAACACCGCGTGATCTGACCTGTAATGCAGACGTCAGACTCGTCCTGTATCTTCTTTCGGAAAGCGTTGCCAAGCGGTTACGGGAGCATCATTTCCAGGGCTATGTAGTAGAAGTCTATGTCCGGGACAATGGTCTTGTCGGTTTTCATCAGCAGAGGAAACTGCAGGAACCCACCAATATATCAGAAGAGATCGAGAAGGCTGCGGCAGGGATCTTTACCGGTCTCTATCGCTGGGAACGGCCGATCCGAAGCATCGGCATCCGCGTCGGTGATCTGGTTGAGGAAGGTATTCCGAGACAGATGAGTTTCTTTATCGACATTGAAAAACGTGAAAAACGCCTTCGGGCTGACCGTATGGTGGACAGCGTCCGAAGGCGTTATGGATATCAGTCTATTCAGAGAGGCATTATGTATGAAGATACTTATTTATCATCATTGGATGCGGCGGCCGATGATCATATGATTCATCCGCATTCGTATTTCGAACGGGGTAACCATACCGGAGCCGGGGGCCAAAGAAAGACCGTCCCCATGTAGATATCCGATAAAGGAATACGACTGCCATTCTGTGGCGTCATCCCCTGTATAAAGGCAATCCTTTTGCATGATCTCAATGGGGCTGCGTTCCTCCGTATCAGCCCATCAGTAAAGGCAGGCAGGCCTTGGCAAGACCAAGGAAAATAAAGAATCCCAGGGTATCCGTTGCGGTGGTGACAAAAATGGAAGATGCTACCGCCGGATCCGCATGGCACTTCTTTAAGATTACAGGTACCAGGAAGCCGAAGACTGCGGAGACGATCAGATTTCCGATCATGGCCAGAACGACGATCAGGCTAAGGAAGATGTTATGGTACATAAAGTAGACCACGACACCGGTCACGATTCCGCAGGAAGCACCATCCAGAATGCCGACCAGAATCTCCTTGAAAAGATGAGGAATAGCTTCCTTCCAGTCGATATCTTCCTGAGCCAGGGTCCGGACCAGAATGGACATGGTCTGGGTCCCTGCATTTCCGCCCATGCCGCTGATAATGGTCATGACGGCGGACAGAGCAACGACCTTCTCGATCGTACTCTGAAAGATATTGACAACAAAAGATGCCAGGAATGCGGTTGCAAGGTTGATTAAAAGCCAGGGAAGACGCATGCGGAGCGATTCCTTCCAGGTAGAGTCAATGCTTTCTTCGACATTGACACCGCCCATCTGGAGCATATCCTCGTCATACTCTTCGATAATAACATCGATGACATCATCGACGGTGATGATACCGAGGATCTGGTTGGATTTACTGACGACAGGGATGGCATCCAGGTCGTAACGGGAAACCAGCTTGGATGCTTCCTCCTGGTCGGTTTCCGGATAGATGGAAATGACCTGGTCATTCATCAGACTGGAAATCGGTGTCGCTTTTGGCGCAGCCAGAAGCTGGCGCAGACTGACGCTTCCGATCAGTTTCCGGGACTTATCAATAACGTAGATGGTTTCAATGAATTCGGTTTTGGGCGCGATCTTCCGAATGGTCTGCAGCCCTTCGCCGGCTGTAAGATTATCATGCAGGGCGATGTATTCGGTCGTCATCAGACCGCCGGCAGAGTCTTCCGGATACTTCAGCAGTTTGGTAATGATCTGCTGATCGGAAGAACGCATGCTCCGCATAACTTCCTTCCGCCGCCCGATCGTGAAGTCACCCAGGATATCTACGATATCATCCTTCTGCATGTATTCAAATGCAGTCAGAAGACGTGTGTTGTCGAGTGTGCGTGCGATCCGGATACGATCCTCGTCCTCGGACTCCTCCATCAGGGAAGCCAGGGAATCATCATCCAAAAGCGGTGTCAGAGCGGCGATTTCATCGTCCTCCAGCTCACTGACCAGCTCGGCAAAGTCGATGGGCTGAAAGTCTTCGATAAAGGCGGCGATGGCTGCCCTGTCAGCACGCGAAATAAGAGCTCGAAGCTCCTCTAACTTATCAATCTGAAATTGGTTCATTGGTATTCTCCTTCAAAATCCTTTACCTGCTGTATTACAGAGGTGTTTTGAAGAAGACAGACCTGGTCCTGTTAGATCATTTTCCTGGACATGAACGAAAGACGACCGGCATATGGATACAGAGTGCGGCAATCGATACAGATCATGTTCAGCTGTCTACTTCGACCGTGACTGTCTCCGTCCATAGTGGATCCTCCTTCTGTTAAAATTAATATGCTTAAAAACTGAAAATCAGCCTAAATAAGAATAGACCTTTTCGGCCGGACTTTCAACAATTTGCCGGGCAAATTTACAGCAAATTTACGATGCCGCTGGTTAAATTTCGTAATGAACAGAGGCTTAATCCGTGCTATAATAATATGGCTTATGTAAAATTCACAATATGTGTAAAGCAATCTATCCATTACTAACGACCATTGCTGGTCAGAGAAATTCAGACCAGCTCTTAGAACCGGAATGGGGAGTCCGGTTCGCTGAGAGGAAAAGATAGAGCAAATGAAGGGAAAACCAGATTCTACAATTTTTATATTTTTTCGCCTGTTAGTTATTATGCTGGTGGCATTTTCTTTGATCGAATGCCTGATTCATGCGACCGGTTTTGGAAAAACGGACTATGTGGATCTTACTTCAGTGATCGCGACTGTCACAAAGAAGGAAACGGATAAAGCATTCGAGGCGACCATGTCCGATCTTCCTCCGTTAGATGCGGGAGACCGGCTGGATTTCTATATCAAGCTTCCTCAGCAGTCCATCGATCAGCTGGATACGAACTGGCTCTGCTTCTGGCAGTACCATTCCATCGTTCGCATTTACGGATCCGATGGAAGTCTTCTTTTCCATTACGGAGATGAAGACTATAAAAAGGGAGCCATGCTTGGAAATGAATACTGCGCCGCTGAAATTCCGCGCTACTGCTTCGGAAGGACCATTCATATACGGGTGGACCAGGTGCAGGCTTTTTCTTCTAGCCATGTTACAAAATTCCGTCTTATGAAGGCCAAGGATGTTCACCTGTATCCCCTGATCGGAAACCGCTTGAATTTTTCTCTTTATGGAATGCTGCTTCTGGCGTCAATCTTCATGTTTACGGTCTCCATTTTCAGAGGCTTCGGACTCTTCAGCAGGGATAGCTTCAGCCTCATGGGGCTGGCTCTTTCCATTTTTGTTTTTACAATTTCGACCTGGCAGCTGGCCAGTCGGCGGATGTTCTATGTCCTGATTCAGAACCGCCGGATCTGTGCGGTGACAGAATACTTTATGATCCTTTTTATGCCGATCCCGCTCTATCTTTTCCTGTCTGAAATCAGTAATAAAAAGCTAAAGCGGATTTACCGGCTGATCGCCCTTTTCTTTATTGCTTATGTGGCAGTTAATCTGATCATGCATTGTGCCTTCCACAGCCCGATTGTTAACCGCGAGACCCAGCTTCATTTCCTCCTTGGCGGAAGCTGTGTTCTGGCTGTTGTCAGTGAGCTGCTCTGGGGCCATAAATCCAGGAATCCCCAGGTTCAGGTTTACCGGCAGACGATTATGATCTCGATTGCCTTTCTTCTGCTTGCCCTGGGTGTACTGATGTTCCGGCTTATATTCCCGCGCTCCGAGATCCTGATCAAGATGCAGATTATTGATTTCTCCTCCATGTCCGCCTATGTCTTCCTGGCCGGAATGACCCTGGCATTCTGTATGCGGCTTCTGCATACGACCAGCCAGAGAGCCAAGGAAGAGCAGAATGAATTTCTGGCCTACCACGATCTTTTGACACAAATTTACAACCGGACTTACTGTGAGGAAACCATGGACGCCATCAGCCGAGAGCCGTCCAGATCCTATGCAGTGATTTTCTTTGATGTGGATCATCTGAAGGAGGCCAATGACATCTATGGTCATAAAGTCGGCGATCAGTTGATCAAGACGGCTGCAGACAGTATTCAGAAGGCTGTCCCGGAGGATGGAAGCTTTGCCTGCCGCTGGGGTGGAGATGAATTTCTGATTGTGCTCACGAACCCTGTTAATATCGTAAAGACCGAGCAGAATCTGGAGAAGGAGATCAAACAGGTGAATGACAAAAAGATTTTCCCCTTCCTCTTTTCCATTTCCTATGGCCATGCCATCCACTATGCAAACGCATCCATGGGCTTTGCAGATCTTCGGGGACTGGCAGATCAGAGAATGTATGAAATGAAACAGAAGAAGCATGCGGCCAGGACGTAAAACGCACTTAAAGAAGGGACGATTATGCGCTTTGTAATTCAGGTCTGCTCGAAGGCAGACGTTCGTGTAGATCAGAAGATTGTGGGAAAGATCGGCCAGGGCTTTCTGGTCCTGATCGGAATCGGTCGGGAGGATACAATTGAGATTGCAGACGCCATGGTCGAGAAAATGCTGAAGCTTCGCATTCTGCCGGATGAAAACGGAAAGACAAACCGATCCCTTGCCGATGTCAACGGAAGCCTGCTTCTGATTTCTCAGTTCACCCTCTATGCCGACTGCCATCACGGCAACCGGCCCAACTTCCTTCTGGCCAAGGCACCGGATGAGGCAGAGGCTGTTTATGAGCACATCATCGAGAAGTGCAGAGAGAAGGTCCCGATTGTAGAGCACGGAATTTTCGGAGCAGAAATGCAGGTTAATCTGACCAATGAAGGTCCATTCACCATCATTCTCGATTCACGTGATATTATAAAACAGCCGAAATCGAAGTAGGATTGCATTTCAGATAGAAATTCTCAGACTGGCTTTCTAAGTCAATTTTCTCAGACAGGAATTCCCAGCCAGGTATTCCAAAACAGGTATTTCCAAACAGATATTTCCAAAGCTTGAGACGGATATTTTAGAGAAACCACACCTCTGGATTGGTAGAAGAGATGCAGGTCGCACCGGCATCCAGGACGGAAAGGACGTCTTCCTTGTCGCAGATCAGACCGCCGGCGATAACCGGGCAGTGGGCGAAGGCAACGACTTTTTTGATGACCTTCGGCATCAGGGCGGGAAGCATTTCGATGACATCCGGATGGACGGTGCGGATCTGATGCTCCATATTGGAAAAGGCCATGGAATCAATGACAAAGAAGCGCATAACGGTGAACATGCCGAGCTCCTTGGCCCGTGTGATCAGGTTGGCTCTTGTGGAAATAATGCCGTCCGCCTTGGTATAGCGGTGGATAAAATCCACGGCTATTTCTCTCGGATGGAGACCGTTGATCAGGTCGATGTGGACGACCGCCAGCTTTCCGGCCTCTTTGATCTGATCTACAATGCCTGGAATGGTCAGGACATCTCCGTAGAGAATAAAAATGATGCGGCTGTCCCCTCTGAGACATTGACGAAGGCCATTATCATCCTTAACTGCGGCGATGATTGGTGTATCCTCCAGGGCATCTTTGAATTCCGGCTTCATACTGCTTCCTTTCGCTTTCCCATGGTGTTAAAATAAGGCCCGTAAAAACAGAGATTTTCTTGAAAACGGGTTTATATAATGGATTATATGCAATCAGAAGAAGAAAAGTCAAAAAACGGCATTCATATATCCGAAGACATTGACAGCTTTGGTGATCTTGGAAAGGAACCGCAGAAGGACCATCCCATCGCGGTCTTTGACTCCGGCGTCGGAGGGATCAGTGTCCTACGCGAAATGGTCAAGGAGATGCCCTGGGAGGATTTTCTTTTCTATGGAGATTCCAAGAATGCACCTTATGGAACGAAGACCAAGGAAGAGGTACGGGTTCTGACCTTCTCCCGTGTGGAGGAATTCCGCAAAGAAGGAGTGAAGGCTCTTTCGGTTGCCTGCAATACGGCAACTTCAGCTGCAGTCCGTGCTCTTCGTCAGACTTATCCGGATCTCCCTATTGTAGGAATCGAGCCGGCAGTCAAACCGGCTGTTACGGAGAATCCGGGAGGGCGAGTCCTTGTCATGGCTACTCCGATGACCATCCGGGAAGAAAAATTCCATAAGCTGGTGAACCGTTTTCAGGACCAGGCTGAAATCATTCCCCTGCCCTGCGCCGGACTCATGGAATTCGTGGAGAAAGGCAAAGCCGGTACCAAGGAAGTGCGCGAATTCCTCCGCCAGCTTCTCTGGGAATATATCGAGCATCCGGTAGATGCCGTTGTCCTCGGCTGCACCCATTATCCCTTTGTCCGATCGGATATCCAGAAGGTTTTGGGCGATCAGGTGAAAATCTATGACGGAGCGAAAGGCACGGCCCGTGAGCTGCATCGGCGGATTCGGGCGGCAGGCCTGGAACGGGATGACAAAAACCGGATCGGAAGGGTTGTCTTCCAGAACAGTGCGCCGACCAAGTCCAAGATGGCCCTCTGCGAGAAGCTTCTTTGCCAGAAATGAAGACCAAAAAATATCGGTTTGGAATGCCAATGAAATGATATAAAATCGTGCCTTTCATGATGAGGCAAAAGAATCAATCAAGATAAAAGTACAATCTATAAATATACGACAACGAAAGGAAACGATTATGCCCAAGGATCCCATTATGTTACTGAGCTATGTCAACACGGAGCTGAGAGATCATTATTCCAGTCTGGAAGAATTCTGCTCGGCAGAGGGAGTCTCCGCCCAGGAGATCATCGACCGCCTGGCGGCAGTCAACTACACCTACGACCCCAAGACCAATCGCTTCATTTAATTGTCTATAATTTCAATAAAAATTTAGACCAATCCGCAGATTTCTTGGACCTCATGCTTATAGACAGGGAAATTTCTATCATCTATAATTCAGGAGGAATTGAAATAGTTCTTAAACTTTAAATCGTTAACTCTAATCCTGAGCCTGCCGGAAATTGGAACGGCGCCAGAGCAAGAGTTAACCCACAATGAATAAGGAGATGGAACAAATGAGACAGAAACCAGTTGTTCTTATGGTACTGGATGGTTTTGGCCTTTCAGACGAGCATGAATACAATGCCGTTTATCTGGCAAAGACCCCGGTTATTGATAAACTTGAAAAGGACTACCCTTTCGTTAAAGGTTACGCGTCCGGCCTGGCTGTTGGCCTTCCGGATGGTCAGATG
>JAQYBF010000104.1 GCA_029338875.1 Lachnospiraceae bacterium | reverse complement strand
TTTCGGATGAGGATTCGACCCTTTACTATTATGAGGGTCTGTATTTCCTGGAGATTCGTCTGAAGATGACGAGAAAGAAGCTGGCCGGTATCGCCTTCCGCGTCGTGGAGCATGCTGACGGCCTCTATGCGGATGTACCGGGCGTCCTGGAGATCGTAGAGCACGGAACGGTCCTGAGAAAGGGCACAGCCCTGAAGGATCTTCTGGCCCTGAAATAATAGAAAATGAATGAAGGACTTAGCTGTCCGGAACGAAAAGAGTAAGCAATCAAAACCAGGATTGTCTGCCCGGATGTAAGAAAATATAAGAAATAGGAGAATCAGACTGTGGAAATGA
This sequence comes from Lachnospiraceae bacterium, assembly GCA_029338875.1. Lineage (GTDB taxonomy): Bacteria > Bacillota > Clostridia > Lachnospirales > Lachnospiraceae > Lachnocurva. The sequence continues at coordinate 3,545 of JAQYBF010000104.1, read as the reverse complement.
GAGGCGCTTGTTTTCGCAGTCTGATATATTTCTGCAGAAAAATAACCAACAAAACAAGATATAGAAAACATTACATAGAGAACAATACGTAAAAACAATACACAGCATTGGAATTGGCGGTAGCGGAATGATATCGGACGAGATTAAGGCACAGAGACAGAAAATGAAGGGAAAGGGCTTTAAGGCTCAGATGGATTATTTCTGGACCTATTACAAGGTGCCCTTTCTGATTCTGATTCTGGCCATTATTGTGGCCATTTACGTGATCCATTATTATGCGACCAAGAAGGATGAGGTCTTCGGCCTGACTTTTTTAAATATAGAGCATACTTCGACCGATGACACAGAGACGAAGATGAGAGATGATCTGGAGAAGGATTTGAATCAGCTCTTTTCTCTGAAATCCAGTCAGACCGTTGATGTCGACAACAGCCGCTATCAGACGCCGGGCAGCGGCTTCGGCAGCACGGATCTGGCCACCCAGAGCGCCATTCTGGCCTCCATGTCGGCGGGGACCTGTGATGTGACGATCATGGATGCCTGGAATTATGAGAAATATATGTCGGGCGGAGCCTATCTGGATCTAAGAACGGTCCTGTCGGATGAGGAATTACAGGCTCTGTCCGGAAAGATTTATTATGCGGACCGGGATTCCATCGGAAATGAGGATGAGGACTATTCCGGCGACAACATGGGAAAGGGCGAAGAGGATATTTCGAAGGAAGAGGCCGAATCCAAGGAGAATCTGTCAACCTATCAGCTTCCGGACCCGTCCACGATGAAGGACCCTGTCCCGGTCGGAATTCTTGTGAACGATTCGCCCTATCTTTCCAAATATAAGGCATACGAGAAGTCTGCCGCGATCCTTGGTGTCTGCAATAAGACGAAGAACAAGAAGCGGGATGCGCAGTTCATAAAATTTATCATGGAAAATGACTGATTCCTGTTCTGAAAACTGCCTGCAGATCAACCGGACAGTTTTTTGAAATCCGCTTGCAGATGAGTTCTCTAAAAATTACAGATTCTTTCTAAAAAGAATGCTTTTTCATGGATTTCATCTTTCCATGAACCGCAAGAACTGGTAGAATAAGACTAATGAATTTACCAGATCTTGGGGAGCATGCTGAGATGAAAAGGAACCTTTCTTACGAGAAGAACATGGATTACGATGTGATTCTCTGCAAGACTTACAACGAACTGGCAGGGAAGAATACCTGCCGATATCTGATGGAGCACTCGATTTCCTATTCGCTGAGCTGGCTTTATGTCCCCTTTTTCCTCCGGAACTGGAGCAAGGGCCATAAGGAGATATGCGTGATTTCGGTCAACCGGAATGACTTCTTCCAGGCCAGGAGATCCCTGAGAGATCTTGAGGAACGCTATCGCAAGAGACTGATCGTCAATCGGGTAGGAGCCTGACGCGAATGAGTGCTCTGATTTGAGAAGATGCATGAGATCGGCTTTGTGCCCGATCTGAATATGGATTTTCCGCCGGCGTTAAGCCGGCTTTTTTCATGCTTGTCATTTCCTGTATTGTCTTATTCAGCCGATGATTACGACGAACTTTTCCGAGCTTTGCTTACTATTTTCTGTTTTCACTTTTCCAACTACTTTTCATTTTTACACCCCACTTTTGTATTATTCTGTAAACAAATCAGAATACAGCTTCCATCCGCCGCATTTGTGATACAATATACGACAACTATTTAACGTATAAAAGCGTAAATGACTATTGAATTCAATCCATGAAATGTTTATCATGAATAAGTGAATATCATTCAATTATAACTTGAAGATCATTTAAGATATGCAAAGCCGGATCGGTAAAGCGGATTTACATATCAGATCGAAAAGCGAAATCCTATCGTCAGATAGAGGATCAGAAATAAGGAGAAGCACATGAAGTCAGATCAGATGAAATCAGGTATGCAGCAGGCACCGGCCAGAAGCCTTTTAAATGCTCTCGGATGGACTGCTGAGGAAATTCAGAAACCAATCGTCGGAATCGTAAGTTCCTTTAATGAAATTGTTCCGGGCCACATGAACCTGGACAAGATTACGGAAGCAGTAAAAATGGGTGTTGCCGAGGCAGGCGGTATGCCGGTCGTTGTTCCGGCCATTGCAGTCTGTGACGGTATTGCCATGGGCCATATCGGAATGAAGTATTCTCTGGTCACCAGAGATCTGATCGCTGATTCGACCGAGGCTCTGGCCCTGGCTCATCAGTTTGATGCCCTGGTTATGATTCCCAACTGCGACAAGAATGTTCCCGGACTTCTGATGGCTGCAGCCCGTCTGGATCTCCCGACGGTCTTTGTCTCCGGCGGCCCTATGCTGGCCGGCCACGTTCACGGCAAGAAGAGATCTCTTTCCTCCATGTTCGAAGCCGTCGGCGCCAATGCGGCCGGCAAGATGACAGAGGATGAGGTCCGTTATTACGAAGAGAATGTCTGCCCCAGCTGCGGATCCTGCTCCGGAATGTATACCGCAAACTCCATGAACTGCCTGACCGAGGCCATGGGCATGGGCCTTCGCGGAAACGGAACCATCCCGGCTGTCTATTCTGCAAGACTCCGCCTGGCAAAGAAGGCTGGATATGCTGTTATGGATCTCTTCCGAAAGGGTATCACAGCTAGACAGATCATGACAAAGGATGCCATCCTGAATGCTCTGACCGTGGATATGGCGCTTGGATGCTCAACCAACTCCATGCTCCATCTTCCGGCCATTGCTCATGAGATCGGCTTTGATTTTGATATCAGCTTCGCCAATCCGATTTCGGAGCGGACGCCCAACCTCTGCCACCTGGCACCTGCAGGTCCGACCTACATGGAGGATCTGAATGAGGCCGGCGGTGTCTATGCAGTCATGAAGGAACTTGCCGACATCGGACTTCTTCATACCGACTGCCTGACTGTCACCGGACAAACCATCGGCGAAGCCATTGCCAATGCAGTCAATAAGAATCCGGAGGTCATCCGTCCGGTAGACAATCCTTATATGAAGACCGGCGGACTTGCCGTTCTGAAAGGCAACCTGGCACCGGACGGCTCCGTTGTCAAGCGTTCGGCCGTTGTACCGGAGATGATGAAGCATACCGGTCCGGCCAGAGTCTTCGACTGTGAAGAGGATGCCATCAAGGCCATCAAAGGCGGAGATATCGTTCCGGGTGATGTCGTTGTCATCCGTTATGAAGGGCCCAAGGGCGGCCCCGGCATGCGGGAAATGCTGAATCCGACCAGTGCCATCGCAGGCATGGGTCTTGGCGATTCCGTTGCCCTGATTACTGACGGACGTTTCTCCGGCGCCAGCCGCGGAGCTTCGATCGGCCATGTTTCTCCGGAAGCAGCCGTCGGCGGTCCTATCGCTCTGGTAGAGGAGGGCGATATCATCGAGATCGATATCGACAATCTGTCCATCAAGCTGGATGTCTCCGATGAGGAGCTTGCCCGCCGTAAGGCCGCATGGAAGCCGCGTCAGCCCAAGGTTACGACCGGCTACCTGGCACGTTATCAGGCTATGGTAACTTCCGGCAACAGAGGCGC
>JAQYBF010000103.1 GCA_029338875.1 Lachnospiraceae bacterium | reverse complement strand
TGTCTATTTCGTCCATTCCTACGCCGCTTTCGATTGTGAAAAAGACCTGATTGCCCAGGCGGAATATGGCTGCCCCTTGACCGCTGCCGTCCAGCATGGCAATGTCTGCGGTACCCAGTTCCATCCGGAGAAAAGCGGCCCGATCGGCCTGAAGATTCTGAAGAATTTCTGCAGCCTGTAAAAATCAGAACGAAACATGCCCGGCGGGTAGGATTTCTTTCGCCGCGGTCTAAATTTGATCAGAAATGTAAACCATTTTGAAACAAGGGAGAATCGCATGGAATTATTCCCCGCCATTGATTTATATGATAAAAAGGTCGTCCGCCTGGTCCATGGAGATTATCAGAAGATGACCGTCTATTCCGAAGATCCCCTGGCTAATGCCAGGGAGCTGGAAGAGAACGGAGCCCGCTGGCTCCACCTGGTTGATCTCGAAGGTGCAAGAGACGGCAGCACGCCGAACTTTCCGGTCGTGGAATCCATCTGTAAGAATACCGGCCTGAAATGTGAAATCGGCGGCGGTATCCGATCCTTTGAGACCATCGACCGCTATCTCGAAGCCGGTGTCAGCCGGGTCATCCTGGGAACCAAGGCCGTGACCGATGAGGACTTCCTGGAAGAGGCTCTGAAGCGCTACGGCGAAAAAATCGCTGTCGGCGTCGATGCCAAGAAGGGAAAAGTCGCTGTCATGGGCTGGCTCGAAGTCCTGGATGTCGATATGCTGGACTTCCTCAAGCATCTGGAGGAGATCGGCGTCAATACCGCCATCGTCACGGATATTTCCAAGGACGGCGCCATGCAGGGAACCAACCTTCCCCTCTATCAGAAGCTGGCCGGCCTCCCCAAGCTGAATGTCACCGCATCCGGCGGCATTTCCAGTCTGGATGAGCTTTCCGCCCTGAAGAAAATGGGAATCTACGGAGCCATCCTCGGCAAGGCAATGTATACCGGCGCTGTCGATGTGAAGGATGCGCTGAAGCTGGTTTATTCTAAAGATTAATTTTTAAATAAGGAGGGTCATCGGATGATTACAAAAAGAATAATACCCTGTCTGGATGTCCGGGACGGCCGTGTCGTCAAGGGCGTGAATTTTACAGGACTTCGGGATGTCTCCAGTCCGGTGGATCTCGGCAAATACTATTCCGACAATGGCGCAGATGAGCTCGTCTTCTATGACATCACAGCCTCTGCCGAGGGCAGAAATCTCTTCACGGAGATTCTGACACAGGTTGCAGCGCAGATCTTCATTCCTCTGACCGTCGGCGGCGGCATCCGTACCCTGGATGACTTCGACCGGGTCTTAAAATGCGGAGCCGATAAGGTCTCTGTCAATTCCGGCGCCATTCAAAATCCGGACCTGATCCCGGCGGCAGCTCAGAAATACGGAAACCAGTGCGTGGTCCTCTCTGTCGATGCCAAGCGGGTTGACGGAAGCTATCACGTCTTCCAGAACGGCGGCCGGATCGATACCGGTATGGATGCTCTCGAGTGGATCCGTCAGGGCGTGGAAAACGGCGCCGGCGAAGTGGTCCTGAATTCCATCGACACCGACGGTGTCAAGCAGGGCTTTGACATCGAGATGCTGAAGGCCGTCAATGAGATTGTCAAGGTTCCGGTCATCGCATCCGGCGGCGCAGGTTCCATTCAGGATTTCATCGACCTCTTTCATGAAATCCCGACCATCTCGGCAGGACTTGCCGCAAGTATCTTCCACTTCGGCGAAGTGACCATTCCGGATCTGAAGGCGAAACTGAAGGAAGAGGGAATTCCAGTCAGAATTTGAATGGAAGCTTTTTAGGAAAAGGTAGACCAATGGCAACAGAAGCATTTGATATCAATAAAGTAAAATTTGACGACAAGGGTCTGGTTCCCTGCATCGTTCAGGATGTGCATACCAAGCGGGTTCTGACTCTGGCCTATATGAACCGGGAATCCCTGGAGATCACCTTAAAGCGCGGCCTGACCTGTTTCTGGTCCCGGTCCCGCCAGGAGCTCTGGCTCAAGGGCGAAACCTCCGGAAACTATCAGCACATTGTTTCCATGGAGGCTGACTGCGACCGGGATGCCATCCTGGTTCAGGTGGAAAAGGACGGACCGGCCTGCCACAGAGGCTGCGACAGCTGCTTCGATGACAGTATGCTGAAAACCTGGGAAAGAAAATAATCCAGGTATGCAGTCCTGAAATATAAAGAAATGAAGGTCTGAAACAGACAGATACCAAAGAAACAGGGAGTAAATGATGGCTGAGTGGATTGATGTATACAATGCAAATCGGGAGAAAACCGGACAGGTCATTGACCGGAAATCAGACAAGCTGCAGGATGGCCAGTACATGCTGTATGTCCTGGCGCTTCTGGAAACGCTCGACCATAAGCTCCTGATCACTCAGCGGGCCCTGGATAAGAAATGGGCGGCCGGTTCCTGGGAGGTTCCAGGCGGCGGAGTCAAGTCCGGCGAGACCTCTCTGGAGGCCCTGCAACGGGAAGTTCTGGAGGAAACCGGTCTGAATCTGTCCACCCGCATTCCTGATTTTTACAGTGCCACCCATCCCATCGACAGCTACCGGAATGACGATGGAGATCCCTATTTTGTTGACATCTATCACTTCTGCTTTCCCTTTACAGAAGCTGATGTGACATTTCAGAAATCAGAAGCTATTGCCTCGAAACTTGCTTCCTGGGATGAGATTAGGGAAATGAACGAACGGTCTGCATTTCTCCATTACAAGCGGATCTGTCATGCCCTGGGAAGGGAATAAGAATATCCGGAATTGTCTGCTTCCGAGATGCAAATACGTAGAACAGCTTCCATGATATCTGGAATAACAAATAAGAATTGGAGGATTTCTTTTGTCGATACAGATTCCTGCAAATTACCACACGCACAGCACTTTTTGTGACGGAGAGAACACTCCGGAGGAGATGGTCCGCGAGGCCATCCGCAAGGGCTTTCAGCACCTCGGCTTCTCCGGTCACATGGACCCCGGCGTAAGGATGCTGTTTGCTTCCTATGATGCCGAAATCCGGCGTCTGCAGGGTCTCTATAGCGATCAGATCGAGATCCTCCGCGGAACCGAGATCGACAATATCACGGGAAATGACTGCGCTCCGGATGTGGAATATCGGATCGGCTCCACGCATTTTATTCCGGTGCCCGACAGTCCGCTCTGGCTGGGTCCCTATCCCCTGGCCGAAATCCAGGAGGATGGAAAAAACGGCGACCAGATCATCGGCGTGGACGGGACACCGGAAAGGCTTCACTATGATTGTCAGACCTTTTACAATGGGGATTTCTTTGCCCTCGCGCGGGATTACTACCGCTTTGAGGAAGAGGTTGTGCAGAGAACCCGGCCGACCTTCATCGGCCATTTTGATATTGTAACCCGCTTCAATGACCTGCCCAAGGAAAAGGGCGGACATTTCCTGGACGAGACCAGTCCTGCCTATCTGAATCCGGCCAGGGATGCGCTTGAAGAACTTGTCGAATACGGTCTTCCTTTTGAACTGAATCTGGGTGCCTATAACCGCAGCCGAAAGGCGGAGCCCTATCCCAGGAAAGAGCTTCTGGGCACTTTGCACGAGCTGGGCGGAGAAATTCTTCTAAGCAGTGATGCTCATCAGAAGGAGCTCCTGGACGGCGGATTCGAGGACGGTCTTAAATTTGCCCGCGCCTGCGGCTTCGATCATGTCCTCCTTCTGACCCGGCAGAAGACGGATTATCCAGCTCAGTACAGCCAGGCGGATCCTGATTTCAACAACGGAGAAAGCGGGCCTCTCTACTGGGAGCCTATGGATATTACGATCTGGTGAGGGAGGATCAGATTTCCAATTCTTTTCTTAGTTCCTGCGAAGACACGGTTCCTTCCTCTGCAACAGACTTTTCCCCCTTTAGCATCTCAAGCTGAAATTTATACAGGGCAAGCCTTGTCCTTAGATCTTCTCTTTTCAGATTGTCATTCTCTAGATTGACTGATTTTCTCATACAGGTCTCCTTTAATTCCTTATGACAATATACAGTTTCCTCAGCATATACTTTAATATTTGCTGGCTGTTCTTCCTGTGTTATAGCTGATCATTCAGTTGATAAAGCCATTATTTTGTCTGTCAAAATATCAACCAAAGTATCTTTCTGATACTTTAGATTATTCTGATCTATAGACGCACTCTGCAAAGAATGAGTATGCACGCGTATTCCATTTCCGACATCTCATATCTCGGAATATCAGCCCTATTGCAATGCATTCATAGGACTCTTATGATTCATCGTTTGGCAGAATATCTTTAATATATATTTTTACTGCACTATATACCTCTTCAAATGGCGGTTTATTCACATTTCCTGTAAAGCGGAATTTATCATAAGAATGCCTTAAATCATCAGTTCGATAAAGAAAACCATAAAAATTTCCAACAGTTCTCTCACTATTTTTCAATACTTCAAGAATCAAACGCTTGTCAAAGCTAAAAACCTTCGAAAGATAGTACAAATCAACTACATCCTTCACCCTTCGAAATATTTTATCCGTTGAAATGACAGAAATCTTATCTGCTATCATTTGAGTTGGCGCCACTCCACAGAAGCAAAGCCCTTCTACTTCATATATCCTTGTTGCAGGGACCGGGCGATTTACATCAATATCTATCGTAAACAATATTTCTTCGGTAGACCTGTCTACCAATTCAAAACCTGCAGAACGTCCTTTGCCATACATACGATATAGACGGACTTCTAATTCCATACCTTCACTTCGAATAGCTTTCTGCAGAGAGTCTATCATCTGTTCAGCAGAAGGAGCCGTCTCTGAATTCCAATTGGCGTCAATATCTACGGTATGACGTGTTTCTTCAGAATAACCAGCCTCCATCAAGCAAGCCTTCAAAACCATGGACCCCTTAAAACTGATTGGAATCCTGCTATCATAGATCGCTTTCATTACTTTATACATCAGATTTTCTTCTGCTGTAATATTCATAAAGATTCCTTTCAGTTCTCATAATAGTCGATAGCATCATCAGCCAGCTTTTCGAATTCTTCCTGATATTCAGGTGCAACAAATATTCCTTCAAAGCTATTTCCCTGCTTGTAATAATACTTGCTGACTGCTTCTGTGATTCCCTGCATATCGAGAATAGATTCATTTGCTAGAGAATCCGCTATTGTTCTATTAAAATTTGTATATCGTAAACCATTCTTTTCCTTAACATCATAAGGATTGATCTGATTTCCGAGCACAACAACCCCATTAAAGCGAGAAGCTGAATCATTGCCATAGACCCACACAATATATTCATCGCTTCGTCCGCCGAAATTGCCCTGACACATAAGTGCATCGTCCAAAGCAAATACAATATTTTCCCCAATACAGTCATTCACTGCCTTAAGCCATGACATAGCTCCTATATAGTCGCTCCTCTTTGGAAGATCCGATTTTTCCGGACTGAACTTTGGCAAAATAGCGGTCTTTCGATTAATAAGATCAGTACGAATACGATCTTCCAGCAGTCTGACGATATATTCTGCAGGCTGCCGTTTACCTTCTTCCCAATTTTGAAGCGTGCGAAATGGTATATGATATCTATCTGCAAATTCTCTTTGCGTAATTCCGAGATTCTCTCTCATTTCCCTTATATTCATCTCTATCACCTCACTATTAAAATACACTCATTGGGTGTATTTTTCAATGTATAATCTAATCAAAATTCTATGTCGCAAATCATGCTACAGATATCATTTCGGCAGTAATCAGCTTTTACTGCCGGAATGATAAATCAATGATTCGGTAAAAAGCAGGAAAAGATTCAGCTCAATCTACCGAAAACGATTTTATATACAAGAAAACCCCGGAAACACTGTGTTTCCGGGGTTTGTAAATTCCATATGAATCTCGAAAGATTATCTCTTAGAGAACTGAGGTGCTCTACGAGCCTTCTTCAGACCGTACTTCTTACGTTCCTTCATACGAGGATCACGTGTCAGGAAGCCTGCGCTCTTCAGAGTCGGACGGAAGTCGCTGTCGACTTCAAGCAGTGCACGGGAGATACCGTGACGGATGGCGCCAGCCTGACCTGCAAGTCCGCCGCCCTTTACATTTACAAGTACATCGAACTTGTCAGCGGTCTCGGTTGCAACCAGAGGCTGACGAACGACTACCTTCAGAGTTTCCAGAGGAAGATACTCGTCGATGTCTTTCTTATTGATCGTGATTTTGCCTGTGCCAGGTACAAGATAAACTCTTGCTACAGAAGACTTTCTTCTACCGGTTCCGTAATACTTGTTATCAGCCATTATTCGATACCCTCCTCAAGGATTAAAATGTTAAAGTTTCCGGCTTCTGAGCTGCATGCTTGTGATCCGGTCCGGCATATACGAATAACTTCTTGTATTCTTC
>JAQYBF010000102.1 GCA_029338875.1 Lachnospiraceae bacterium | reverse complement strand
CGAATGGCTCGGGTGCAAGAACCAGGTCTACATTTCCCTCAAAGGGCTCCGCCAGATAGGAGACAACCTCCCGCATCCAGACAGGATCTGTATAAAGCGGCAACAGATCCCTCTTTCCCGCATGCTCACAAGGCAGAATCTCATGCAGATGTTTTGCCAAATCTTCCCGTGTCTTACCGGATATCTCGATCTCACTCATACAGGCTCCCTCCTTAACCGCAATGATTTTTCTTGAAATGCAGACCGGCTCGTTATGTAACCACTATAACACAAAGGAGGCGGTTTTTGTTTGTCTTTTCCGCATTAGGCTTGTCTGCATTTGGCTTTTCCGCATTTGGCTTTTCCGTATTTGGCTTTTCCGCATTTGGCTTTTCATCATGAAAAGATCGTCTTGCTTCAGACCTGCTTATAAAAAAAGTCCCGGAAGAATCTCTTCCGGGACTTTCGATTTACATGAAGCCCATAGAATAAATGAAACTTGTCACATTAGTTGTTGATCAGCTTCTCATTCTCATTGTTCCAGCTGTAAAGCTTACGGATCTCCTTACCGATTGCTTCTGAAGGATGCTCAGCTGCCTTTGCACGCATACCCTCGAAGTGAACACGACCGTTCTTCATATCCTGAACGAAGTCAGAAGCAAAAGTACCATCCTGGATATCAGACAGAACCTTCTTCATAGCCGCCTTGGTATCAGCAGTGATGATCTTCGGTCCGGAAACATAATCACCATACTCAGCGGTATTGGAGATGGAGTAACGCATTCCTGCAAAACCAGACTGATAGATCAGGTCAACAATCAGCTTCATCTCATGGATGCACTCGAAGTAAGCATTTCTCGGATCATAACCTGCCTCGCAGAGAACCTCAAAGCCGGTCTGCATCAGCTTAACAACGCCGCCGCAAAGAACAGCCTGCTCACCGAAGAGGTCGGTCTCGGTCTCAACCTGGAAAGTGGTCTCCAGAAGACCTGCACGAGCTCCGCCCAATGCAGCACCGTAAGCCAGAGCCTTCTCCAAAGCCTTACCGGTAGCATCCTGTTCAACGGCTACCAGGCAAGGAGTTCCTTTTCCTTCCTGATACTCGGAACGAACGGTATGTCCGGGAGCCTTCGGAGCGATCATAGTAACATCGACATATGCAGGGGGAACGATCAACTTGTAGTTAATGTTGAAGCCGTGTGCGAACATCAGCATATCGCCCTCTTCCAGATAAGGGGCAATCTCTGTCTTGTACATATCAGCCTGCAGCTCATCCGGGATCAGAACCATGATAACATCTGCCCATTTTGCTGCTTCAGCAACAGGAAGAACCTTGAGTCCCTGAGCCTCGGCCTTAGCCTTACTCTTAGAGCCTTCATAAAGGCCGACAACAACATCCATGCCGGAATCCTTCAGATTCAGAGCATGTGCATGACCCTGGGAGCCATAGCCGATTACTGCAATCTTATGACCTCTCAGAGCATCCAGATTACAGTCTTCCTGATAATAGATTCTTGCTTCGTGATCAAGTCTTGACATCTTTTTTCCTCCTGTAGATATAAACTTTCCGTACAAATACATTTTTCGAACAAAATCGGGAATCGAAAGAGTAATCGAAACATTCCTCCGTACGGATATCGTGATCGTATTCTCTACCTATTCAATAAAGAACACGTCATCACTTCCTCGGGTAAGTCCTGTCAATCCTGTTCTGGCCAGTTCCAAGATCTCGTAGCCATCCAGCATATTTAAAAAAGACACGAGCTTATCCTGATTTCCTGTTACCTGGATCACAAGGGAGTCATGGGTCACATCAACGACCTTGCCATGGAAAATATCCACAACAGACAAAGCTTTCTGCCGGTCTGTATCCACGGCCCTAAGCTTGACCAGCATGAGTTCCGTCTGAACGGAAGCTTCCGGATCGAGGATCTGCACATGAAGGACATCCTCCAGCTTGGCAACCTGCTTCTCGATCTGTTCCAGGATCTGTTCATCGCCGCTTGTCACGATCGTGATTCGTGTGATCCGTGGATCCGCTGTCACTCCGGCGGAGATACTATCGATGTTATAACCTCTCCGGCTGAAAAGTCCTGCTACGTGACTCAGTACAGATGGGGTATTCTCAACCAGTATCGACAGAACCTGCTTTCTCATGCCTCTCCTCTCCTGTTCTCTAAGTATGCTTAGATTCTAGCACTTTATTTTTTTAAGTCAACAAATTTTCACCTTAAAGGTGAATGAAATTTAATACAATGCGTTAACGCGTTCTTGTGAAGCTGCCATGCAGGACCACATCCTCCGGCTTGATCTCATGTCCGGCAAGAACCAGGCTGAGGATACTATCCTCCCTGGCCATGCAGATCAGATCCGGCCGGTCCGGCCGATAGGCTTCCTCCTTCAGTACTCTGATCAGAGGCCGATCCACCGCCTTTGCATAGGCTTCTTTAAAAGTCCAGATCCGAAAGAACCGCCGCAAAAGCTTCACGTCTTCTGTCAGCTCCAGATCCTCCTCTTCCCAGGAGAAATAGAGACCGTCCGGAAGTCCCCTCCTCACCATCTCGACTTCCTCCGGTGAGAAAAAGCGTTCCGCTAGTCTGATGTAATGATCCGGATCCTGCTCTCGGATGGAGAGATCTTCGACATCCAGGCCAAGACCGGGTCCATAGGAAAGATCTGCCGCTGCTGCTGAAGCCAGATTTCCGCTGTGTGAAACCGAGAAATCCAGACCCGGTCTGTTCAAAAGGCAAGGCTTACCATTGGGAAGTTTTCCATAGGACAGGGGTCCCTGTAGGCCGAGATCAAAGAAAGCATCTTCCAGGAGACTGGCCGCCAGAAGAGACTGTTTCTTTGCCTTGCCGTCCTTAATGGAAGCCAGTTTTTCCTTCTGATCCCGGCTCAGAAAACTTCCGATTCTCTCCAGATCCTCCTCCCGGTAACGATCCAGGCGGTCGATCCTAAGATGGATCCTGGTCTTTATGTCTTGCTTTTTCTCATCCGTCATAGAACTCCCACTGTCTCTTATGTCTTCCGCTAAGCACGAATATATGCTCACGGTTTAAAATCCGGATCTACCACTAACTCTGAGGTACAATGCGGGCAGCGGCTGGCCTTGATCGGTATCTCAGACAGGCAGTAAGGACATTTCTTTGTCGTCTGTTTTTCTTCCTCCGGTTTCTTCAGCCGGTCAGACAGGTCGTTAATCAGTTTTACCATGACAAAAATGACCAGTGCCATCAGGAGGAAGTTAATCACAGCAGTCAAAAACTTCCCATAGTTTAAGGTTGCAGCTCCGGCCTTCTGAGCTGCCGCCAGAGTCTTATAATGGCTTCCATCCAGGGAAAGGAACCAGTTCGTGAAATCGATACCGCCCGTCAATAAAGAGATGACCGGCATTACTATATCATCGACCAGTGATTTCACGATTCCCTGAAAAGCGGCACCAATGATAACGCCGACTGCCAGGTCGATCACATTGCCCCGCATGATAAATTTC
>JAQYBF010000101.1 GCA_029338875.1 Lachnospiraceae bacterium | reverse complement strand
AAGAAGACCATTCAGTGGTATCTCGATAACAAGGAATGGTGGGAGAACATCATTTCCGGAGAATACCAGAACTACTATAAGGAAATGTATGGCAAGAAGGAAGTTCTGGACTAATTACTGACTTTAAAAGGAAGACCGCAGGTCCGGCAGAGTGCTTCTGCCGCCTCTGCGGTTCTTCGTGGTTTAGAAAGGGAACTTATGAAAGTTTTCGTCACAGGAGTGGCAGGACAGCTCGGACATGATGTTATGAATGAGCTCGCAAAAAGAGGCTATGAGGGAATCGGAACGGATCTGAAGCCGGAATATGCCGGAGTTCAGGACGGGTCTTCTGTCACAAAAGCGCCCTATGTCTCTCTCGATATTACAGATAAAGATGCCGTCATGAAGATGGTGGAAGAGATTCATCCGGATGTGATTGTTCACTGTGCAGCCTGGACAGCAGTCGATGCTGCAGAGGATGAGGATAAGAAACCCCTGGTTCAGAAGATCAATGTGGATGGTACTCAGAATCTGGCAGATGCGGCCAAGGCTGTAGATGCCAAGATGGTTTATATTTCCACGGATTATGTCTTCAATGGACTTGGAACAGAACCCTGGGATCCAGACTGCAAGGACTATGCTCCTTTGAATGTCTACGGACAGACCAAACTGGGCGGCGAGCTTGCTGTCGCCAATACCCTGGAGAAGTACTTTATTGTTCGGATTGCCTGGGTCTTCGGACTGAATGGGAAGAATTTTATCAAGACCATGCTGAATGTCGGAAGAACCCATGATGAGGTCAGGGTTGTCTCTGATCAGATCGGAACACCGACTTATACTCTGGATCTGGCCCGTCTTCTGGTTGACATGATCCTCACAGAGAAGTATGGTTACTATCATGCAACTAACGAGGGTGGTTATATCTCCTGGTATGACTTTACCAAAGAGATCTACCGTCAGGCCGGACTTACAACAAAGGTAACACCGGTTACGACTAAAGAATACGGACTTTCCAAGGCGGCCCGGCCATTTAACTCCAGACTGGACAAATCGAAGCTTGTCAAAGCTGGCTTTCAGCCACTGCCGACCTGGCAGGATGCGGTAAAAAGATATCTTTCAGCATTGAAGGATGTTAAGGCCTGAGGATAGGACTGCAGAAACAGAAGCAATCAGATTACAAGGAATACTATATGGGAGAAACGAAGGCAAGGAATCATGTATTGATAATGATCCCTGCGTATAACGAAGAACAGAACATTGAAGCTGTTGTATGGAATCTTGAAAAGAATTACCCGCAATATGATTATGTAGTAATTAACGACTGCTCTACGGATAATACATTGCAGATTCTGGACAGGAATCACTTTAATTATGTAAGCCTTCCGCATAATCTGGGAATCGGCGGAGCCGTTCAGACTGGATATATATATGCAAGAGAGAAGAACTATGATATCGCGGTTCAGTTGGATGGAGATGGACAGCATGACCCAGCTTATATCAAAGACATTATCAAGCCGATTGAGAATAATGAAGCAGATTATGTCATTGGTTCCAGATTTATCAATCGTGAGGGATTTCAATCCTCGACGACCAGGCGAATGGGTATCAATATCCTGAGTGGCTGGATCAGACTGCTGTGCGGCAAGAAAGTCTATGATGTCACAAGCGGATTCCGGGCAGTGAACCGGAACTGTATTCTCCGCTTTGCTTCCGAGTATCCTCAGGACTATCCGGAACCTAAGGCAATTATCGATGCGGTTCTCCATGGTGTCCGTCTGACAGAAGTGCCGGTTAAAATGAGAGAGCGGCTGGGCGGAGAAAGCTCCATTACCCTTTGGAAAAGTGTCTATTATATGATCAAGGTAATACTGGATATTCTTCTCAGCCGGATCAGTGCAGGAGGTAGCAGAAATGGCCGTTGAAATTCGTATTTTCCTACTGGCCGCAGTTATTCTTTACTTCATGGAAATCATTCATCTCTTAAAGAAAAAGAGGTTGAATCTGAAGTACTCTCTTCTTTGGCTGGCTGTAGGTGTATTGATGATCCTTTTTATCATCTTTCCGGAGATTATTTCTGCATTCTCGAATCTCTTGCATTTCCAGAGTTCGATGAATGCACTTTATATTCTTTTGATCGGATTTCTTGTAATTATATGTGTGGCGTTGACTTCGATTGTTTCAAATCAGAATAGACATATCAAGAGGCTGACGCAGAATGCCGCTCTGCTGGAGGAACGAATCCGCAGAATTGAAAGACTGGAGTGCATTCATATGTCTGATTGTAATACAGATGCACAATTCGGCGAAAATTTGGACGAAACGTTTAAGAACGAATAAGAAAGAAATTTGAAGGAGGTTTAAAATGAAAGGCATTATTTTAGCCGGAGGATCCGGTACCAGACTTTATCCCTTAACCAAGGCAATTTCCAAACAGATCATGCCGGTCTATGACAAGCCGATGATTTATTATCCCCTGTCTACTCTGATGCTTGCAGGCATCCGGGAAGTGCTGATTATCTCTACACCGAGAGATCTTCCGGTATTTAAAGAACTCCTCGGTGACGGTTCCCAGCTTGGTATGGATATCCAGTATGCGGTACAGGAAGCACCGAACGGACTGGCAGAGGCCTTCATTATTGGTGGAGATTTTATCGGTGATGATTCGGTTGCTTTGGTTCTCGGCGACAACATTTTCTATGGACAGAGCTTCTCCAAGACCTTAAAGAATGCTCATGATCGGGTTGAGAAGAACGGCGGAGCCACCATCTTCGGCTATTATGTCAGAGACCCGAGAGAATACGGCGTTGTTGAATTCGATGAGAACGGCAAGGCCATTTCCATTGAAGAGAAGCCTGCTCAGCCCAAGTCCAACTATGCGGTTCCGGGCCTGTATTTCTATGACAATGATGTTGTGAAGATTGCAAAGACCATCAAACCTTCTGCACGTGGTGAGCTTGAGATCACAGCCGTAAACAATGCTTATCTGGACCGCGGAGATCTCTATGTAGAGACTCTTGGACGTGGATTTGCCTGGCTTGATACCGGAAATCATGATATGCTCTTGGCAGCAGCAAACTTTGTCTCCACGATTCAGAAGAGACAGGGACTTTACGTCTCCTGCATTGAGGAGATCGCCTTCAAACGTGGATTCATTGATGCAGATCAGCTGAAGAAGCTTGCCCAGCCCTTGATGAAATCCGACTACGGCAAATACCTGGTTGCAGTTGCGGATGGGGAAATCCAATAATAGACAGTCTTGATGTAATGAAACTGTTTGGGCAGGATTTCTGCCACGTTCAGCAAGAGAAAATATTAAAATCTTTTGATTACAGGATCGGCTGCGGATCAGATAGAAGATCAGAAACCGGCAGAGAAAAGAGGCAATAAAAATGGCAATTACAGTAGAAAAGAATATAAACGGAATTGAAGGACTGAATATTATCACACCTAAGGTCTTCGGCGATGCCAGAGGCTACTTCATGGAGACCTATAATGAAAACGATATGAAGGCCAATGGTATGGATTATGTCTTTGTACAGGACAATCAATCCGCATCTTCCAAGGGTGTTCTTCGCGGACTTCATTTCCAGATCCATTATCCTCAGGATAAGTTGGTTCGTGTGGTTTCCGGTGAGGTATATGATGTTGCTGTCGACCTTCGACCGGGTTCCAAGACCTATGGAAAGTGGGCTGGCGTTCTTTTGACTGCAGAGAACAAGAAGCAGTTCATGATTCCGAAGAACTTCGCTCATGGTTTCATCTGCCTGTCCGATCATGCAGAATTCTGCTATAAGGTTACCGATTTTTATCATCCGAACGATGAGGGCGGCATTATGTGGAACGATCCTGATCTTGGTGTAGCATGGCCCATGCCGAAGGGAATGACCGCTGCAGATTTGAATCTTTCAGACAAAGATAAGGTAAACTGGAGCTACAAGGAATACCTGAAGAAGATGGACAGGTAATTCTGTAATAACAGTGGTTATTCAGAGATTATGATGGTAAAACGGCATTTATTGATGGCGGTTGCAGTTTCGCAAACCCTCGAATTAATAAACTAAAAAAGACATAAAATGCCATTCGGAATCCAATGCGATGATGAGTGGCATTTTCTCTGTCCTCTGGTACGTTGAATAATCGATATGTAAGTTAACAGACGGACATGCGTCAGAGGTGACAATTCTTCCGGTTCGTGCTAAAATCCCAAAGAGCATAGGACATCGTCTATATGTCATATGTTCTTCGGTAGAAAAAGGGAAATCGCATGGAAAAGTACGACTATCTGATTGTTGTAGCAGGACTGCTCTGGCCCGCTTTCGCATATGAAGAGAAAGTGCGATTTGATACAAAATCTCTAGATGAAATAAAAACGATTGGAAAAAGGATGAAGAAATGGATTAGAGCGCTGAGCCTTGTGATCGTCCTGGCGGCGGCACTGTTTATCGGGAATGGAAAAGCGGAAGCTGCATCGACTCCGCTTTCTGTAGGTCAGATCTCAGATCTTACCCTGACGGAGGGAGAGAAACCGGCACTG